>JAKAFS010000190.1 GCA_021817825.1 Deltaproteobacteria bacterium
TTGAAAGGCTTCATGCCGGGTCCGTATGAGAAACGTCCCGCCCTCGACGAGGTGTGTCAGATGATGGGCGGACTCGCATACATGACCGGGCCTTCGGGAAGACCTCTCCGGGCGGGAGCTTCCGTACTGGATATCATGGGGGGAAGCTATGGAGTGATTGGAATTCTGACGGCGCTCTACGAACGGGAGCGCACGGGCCGGGGGCGGTTTGTGATGGCGACCCTGTTTGAATCGGTCGTCCTGCTGATGGCCCAGAACATGGCCGTGGCCGCCATCACCGGGCAACCGCCCCCTCCCATGCCGGAGCGCGGCCGGTCCTGGTCGGTCTATGATCTCTTTGAAACAGCCAACGGAGAGCAGGTGTTCGTGGGCATCACCAGCGATGCCCACTGGCAGAGGTTCTGCAAGAGTTTCGGTTATGCCGACCTGTTGGCGGACGGCCGGCTTGCCACCAACAACAGCCGTGTGGACGAGCGCGAGTGGCTGATGCCGGAGCTTCGCCGCCGCCTGGCGGAAATCACCAAGGCGGAAGTCATGCAGAAGGCGGAAGAGGCGGGGATCCCCTTCGCCCCCATCGCCCGTCCCGAGGAGCTGTTTGACGATCCCCATCTGAACCAGTCGGGAGGATTGCTGGAAACAACCCTGCCGGACGGGCGGAAAACAAAGCTCCCCAGGATCCCCTTGCGGATCGGCGGCTACGATTTCGGCCTGCGCAACGATCCGCCCGCGCCCGGAGAGGGCAATGAAGAGCTGCTGCTTTCGCTGGGTCTGGACCGGGAACGGATTGCGGCACTCAAAAAAGCGGGGGTCATCGGCCCGCTGTGATGCCGCAGCATCCGGGCGAGGCGCCGGCGCCTTCAAACAAGGAAAGGATATTTATGAATCTTCCGAAAAAAGTAACGATCGTCGATGTGGGGCCGCGGGACGGCTTCCAGAACGAGAAGCAGTTCATTCCGACCGCAAAGAAGATTGAGATCGTCAACGGCCTGATCAGGGCCGGCTTGAAGAATATCCAGGTCTCGTCCGTCGTCCACCCCAAGGCGGTTCCACAGCTGGCCGACGCCGAGGAGGTGATGACGAAGATCGACCGGCGGCCGGACGTTTCCTACCGGCTGCTGGTGCCGAACCTCAAGGGGCTCCAGCGGGCGCTGCCGCTCAAACCCGACAAGATCAACCTGATGATGTCGGTCACCGAGTCCCATAACCGCTCCAACGCCAATCGCTCCATCGACGAGACCCTCAAGGAGTATGAGACCCTGGCCGCGATGATCAGGGAAAAGGGAATCGCCGTGAGCGGCGGGATGGCCTGCGCTTTCGGCTGCCCCTTCGAGGGGAAGGTGTCCTTCCGGCAGATCGAGAGGGTGGCGGACCGGTATATGGCCATGGGCATTCGCAGCGTCGGGATCGCCGATACGGTCGGTTTTGCCAATCCAAAGCTCGTGTATGACACGATGGCGCACCTGTTGGATAAATATCCGGAGATTCAGTGGCTGGCCCACATCCATAACCATCGGGACCTGGGCCTGGCCAATATCCTGGCGGCCATGCAGGCGGGCCTCACCGAATTCGACGCGGCCATCGGCGGACTGGGGGGATGCCCGTACGCCCCGAACGCGGCCGGAAATGTCGCCACGGAAGACCTGGTCAACATGCTCGACGAGATGGGGATTGAATGCGGTGTGAATCTCGACACCCTTCTGGAGGTGGCCGAGGTGGTCCGGAAGGCGATCCCGCACCCGCTCAACAGCGCACTCCTGAAGACAGGCAAGCCCTGGGTGCTGACAAAGGCCCCGGATTGCCAGATCAAACTCGGTTAGTCCGCCGGGGACCCTCGGGGTCATACCCGAATGAAATACAAGGTCACTTAACTTAATAAGGAGGCAACCATGAAAGCATTTCGAAACAGGGAGTATCGGCTTTGGATCGTCACTGCGCTGCTTTTGGCCGGAATAGGGATGGGAACGGCCGGTTCCGCCCTGGCCGCCGGCCAGGACTATCCGGGAAAGACGATGCTGATGATCGCTCCGTCCAAACCGGGCAGCGGATTCGATACCACCATGCGCGCCGTCGTGACCGCGCTGACCCAGGAGAAACTGGTCCAGGTGCCGATGACCGTCATGAACATGGCGGGCTCGGTCCCGGGAACGGCCCAGATCGTCCTGCGCTACTCAAACGATCCCAACATGATCGCCGTGATGTCCACCACCGGGTCGCTCAATTACGCAACGGGCCTTTCGCCTTACTATCACAAGGACTGGAGGCCGATCGCCCGTTTGATCTCGGCCTATTACGGCATTTTCGTGCGCCAGGATTCCCCCTACAAGACCCTCGGGGACCTGATCAAAGACCTGAAGAGCAATCCCGGAGGGACACCACTGAGCGGCGGTTACAGCGATGATCGGCTCTGCTATGGGGCGCTCTTCTCCAAGGCGGGGATCGATATCACGAAGATCAATTATGCCGCCTTCGCCGGCGGCGTCGAATCCGCCGGGGTGGTCCTGGAGGGGTCGGCCAAGGCCCTCGTCTCGACGATCGACGACGTCATGGGCCTCCTCGAATCCAAGCAGCTGCGACTGCTGGCCGTCAGCCCCGGCAAGAGGATGGAAGGTCCGCTGTTGAAGGATATCCCGACCTTCCGGGAGGCGGGCGTCGATGTGGAGTGGGACAACTTCCGGTATATCCTGGGAGGCAAAGGGATGCCCGATCACGCCGTGAAATACTGGCGGGAGACGCTGGGGAAAATGGTCAAGACGCCGACCTGGCAGGACATGATCAAGAAGTACCGCTGGGGGGATTCCTTCCTCGCGGAGGGCATCGACAAATTCCTGGATGAAAAACAGGTCGTAATCACCGACGTGGTCAAAAAA
>JAKAFS010000020.1 GCA_021817825.1 Deltaproteobacteria bacterium
TCTCGAAATAGCGGTCAAAGGGCGTCCCCTGATTGAAGGGGGAACGACTGCGCACGGTCTTGGTGGTGCCGATGTTGACCACGCTCGGTTTCAGTTTTTCCGCCAGATCGGCAAAGGAAAAAGGCATCCGCGACGCGTCTCCGGTCGAGACGGCCGAGGCCACCTGGACATCCGGGCCGGGTCCGGACGGCGCAAAGGAGGAACGCAGCACCTCCACTACCGACACGATAAAAAAGCCGATCAAAAAAGCCAAAAGAAACATGACAAAGGTATTTCTACCCTTTTGTCCCGTCTTCATAATCTTCCTCCAAGACATTGCTGCCAGATCCCTCTATATTTCAACCGCCCCCGCAGTTTCCCGGGGGGCAAAAACTGTCCTCAACGTGCTTACCTTTTTGAAATTACACCAACAATATAAGCGTCTCCCTGTTTTTGTCAAGCCCTCCTCATTCCTTGCGCACCGGATTGGCAAGGCTCCCGATTCCCTCGATCTCGATCTCGATCACATCCCCTTCGCGCAAAAAGACCGGCGGCTGGCGAGTGAAACCGACCCCTTCCGGCGTGCCGGTCAGGATCACCGTGCCGGGCAGCAGCGTGATGGACCGGCTCAGGCCGCTGATGAGCGTCCGGATGTTGAAGATCATGTCGGAGGTGTTGTCATCCTGCATGACCTGGCCGTTGAGGATCGAGCGCAGGCGCAGGCGGTCCGGATCGACCACTTCATCTTTGGTCACCAGGCAGGGACCGAGGGGACAAAAGGTATCGAAACTCTTCCCCCGGGCCCATTGTTTTTGCTGCTTTTGGATCTGCCAGTCCCGGGCGCTGACGTCGTTGGCGCAGGTATAGCCCAGAACGTAAGCGAGGGCCTCTTCAGGGCTGATGTTCTTGGCCCGCCGGCCGATGACGACGGCCAACTCCGCCTCGTAATCGACCTGATCGGGTCCCGCCGAGGGCAGGAGGATCGCGTCTCCCGCCGCGATCGCAGCGGTCGTCGCCTTGAGGAAGAGGACCGGCACGTCCGGCAGGCGGAGCTTGGTTTCCTCGGCATGGCCTCGATAATTCAGGCCCACGCAGAGGATATTGGGCGGAGCCACCGGCGGCAGGAGGCGGCCGATGCGAACCCAGCGGTCCGTCAGGGACAGTGCGCCGAAGAGATCGCCGGTCACGAGCCGTGTCTCGCCCGGGCGATCCGGTTCGTAGGTACCCAGTTGCACCTCTCCAGTCTCGGAGACAAAACGTATCAGTTTCATTGGCCACTCCTTCAGCAACGTAATGCTTTCCTGTATAACAGGAATATCGCGAAAAATGAATTGATTCTTCTTGCCGGTAATGGCCAGGCGGACCGCTGCCACCCCGCGAAAGCCATTTGCATGCACTTCCGGGCTATGTTACAATCAATCCATCATTGACGAGGAGAAAAAACGGTGAATGCCACAGCGACCTTCATCGAGGACATCGGCCGCAACACGCTCGATGCGGGCCGCGCCCTTCATAACCTCCTGACCTTTGCCGTCCGGATCCTCCTGCGCCTCTTCGCCAGAAAATCCTACAACAGCGCCTCACGGACGGTCTTTATCCACCAGTTCTATTTCACCGCCGTCCAGATCCTCCCCCTCTTTCTTTTCGTAGCCGTCATTTTCGGCTCCCTGGTCAACGGCATGACCTTTCAGGTGATCAAAAACCTCGGGCTGACCGACTACCTGGGACGGCTGCTCATGGGGTTCGTCGTTACCGAGATCGCCCCCTTCGTGACGGTGCTGCTCATCGCCCTGCGCTCCAGTTCCGCCATCAATACCGAGATCGCCGTGATGAAGGTCAACCATGAACTCAGCACCCTGGAATCCTTTCGCATCGACCTGATCGACTATCTCTTCGTCCCCCGGATTCTCAACGGAATGCTCTCCATGGTGCTCTTGAGCAGCCTGTTTGCCATGGTGGTCCTGGCCATCGGGCTGCTCGTTTCCAGCCTGATCTTCGGGACGAGCGTCGATGCCTACATGTCGACCTTGCTGACCTCCACATCGCTGGCGGATTTGCTGATCGTCCTTTTCAAGTGCGCAACCTTTGGATTTTTCATCACATTGATCCCCATCCGCCGGGGCTTGAGCGCCTCGCAGGAACTTACGAGCATCCCGATCGCGGTACTCAACGGGATGGTCATGGTCTTTATCGCCATTATGGTCATCGAGGTGCTGTCATCGATCATCCGCTTCATCTGAACCTCTTCGCAAACGAAGAGAAACGGGAACGGGAGCTCAAGGCCTTCACCGCGGCCCACCGGTTGCGGCTGGGGCTGGTTTCCCAGGAAACACCTCTGATTTCCAATCTTTCCGTCGAGGGGAATATCGCCCTGATCCCCCAATACCACCAGAACATGCCCTGGCCGGAAGCCAAAGCGTTGGCCGGCCGCCTCCTGCAACGGCTGGAGTTGACCTCGATCGCGGAAAAAAGAAACCCCGCCCTGACGCCGGAAGAACGTTTCTGCGTCATGGTGCTCCGGGCCGTCATGGTCCGGGACGCCGTCCTGGTCCTCGATCGGCCTTTCGGCATCCTGACGAATCAGGGAGACGATCGTTTTCTGCGGAAGGTCCTCCGAAGGTTCGATGATCTCATTGCAGAAACGCACATTTTTGATTATACTTGGGAAAAAGAACGGTACGGGGTCGCGGACGATGCGCAAGATTGAGTTCAAGGTAGGCCTTTTCATCACCATCACCACCTTGCTGATCATCGGGGCCATCGGGTTTGTCGCCTACAAGAAAGACGCCTTCTCGATGGTCCACACCTATACGTTGTCCTCCAAGACCGGGGAAAACCTGACCGAAGGGATGCCCGTCACCTTCTGGGGTTTCAATATCGGCCGCGTCAGTTCGCTGGGGCTGACCGAACAGGGGGTCATGATCCAGATCAAGATCCCGGAACGCCACAACCGGGTGATCCGGGCCAACAGCCGATTTATCCTCGACAAACCTCTCCTTGGCGCATCACGGATCATCGTCGTGACGGCCAACTTCAACGACCTCCCGCTTTCCCCCAAAACCGTCCCCGAGATCGGCGTCTCCAACGATATCAACGAACTGATCAAACGGGGCCAGCCGATTGTCGACAAGGTCGACAAGATCGCCGACAACCTTGCGACCGTCACCTCGAATCTGGCGGATCCCCAGGGGGAGGTAAAGCAAATCCTGAAGAACGTCGAGGCCATGACCACCCGTTTCGCCAAGCAGGAATCCCTCCTGGAAATGGCCGTCGGCAATCCCCAAAGCGTCAAATCGCTACAGGACGCCCTGCTCAACACCCGCGACCTCACGGTCCAGGTTCAGGGAATCCTGAAGAAAGTCGATGCACTTGCCGGAAAGGCGGATGACGAGATCTACGGCCGCGAAGGGGTCCTCCCCCTGGTCCGGAACATCCTCCGCGATCTGCTGGTGAAACTCAAGACCATCGACACGACGCTGGACAATCTCAACAAGATCAGCGGCGAAGCCGCCGATTCGACGAAAGATCTGAAGGTCCTCCGGAACGAACTGGACGCCGCCGTCATCTCGATCGGCAAAGCGGCCGACAACCTGGATAGGATCATCCCCTTCCAAGACAAGCCGGAGATCAAACTGCCATGAGGAAGATGCGCATCCCTTTCGCTACCTTTACTTCCCGGAGCAGTCGCACGATCCGGACCGGCGCCGTCCTGCTCGGCCTGTTATGGGCCGCGCTTTGGATCGGCGGTTGCGGCAAACCCGCGCCGGCCTGGTTCGCCGCCGGCCACCAGCAGCTCGAATCCTTCAAAACCGATTATCTGACCGGCGCCGAGCCGCGCCTGGTGGAACTCCGCTTCCCCAGGGTCCTCAGGGAACTTAAAAAAAGCGGGGACTTGGACCTCATCCAGAAGGCCTGGCTGACCAAGATGGCCCTACAGGTCGCCGCCCTGGAAAAGGCAAAGGCCGATGACTATCTTGCGGCCGAGGCCGCCCTGGCCGTCCCGGAGAACCGCCAATTCTATCTCTTTTTGACCGGCGAGCCGGCCCAAGTCGAGGCCGCCCTCGTGCCGAAAGCGTACCGGCCGTTTCTAGCGGCCCTGCAAAGCCGCAATGCCGACGCTGCGGTCCGAAAAATCGCCGACATCGAAGATCCCCTCTCCCGGCTCATTGCCGCCGGCGTCCTTATCCGGCACCTGCCCCCGAGCGAAGCGCTCCTCCAGACCGCCGTCGAGACGGCCTCGCAAAATGGCTGGAAGCGGGTCTTGCTGGCCTGGTTGAAGGAGTCCAAGACCTTCCATGAAAAGCGAGGCGAAACCGCCCAGGCCGAGGCGATCGGCCGGCGCCTCAACCTGATCGCCCCCTGAGGTTCCCTCTTCCTAACTGCGCGTGAATGGCTTCTTTTTTGCCTGCGGCAGAGGCTCAATATTTTGTTCCGTTGGCGTCGGTGCAGCCGCTGGGACCGCCGCCGATGCCCTGCGGGCAGGCCGCACAGGAGTTGCCGCCGCATTTTGTCGCAAAGCGGGCCGAACACTCGGCGGCATATTCCTGGGGTTTCTTGCAGAAAGAGCAGCTGCAGCCGGTCAAATCCGATCCGGAAGAGCAGAGATTCACCTGGAATGTCCCCTGGAGCTGGCTTTGATAGTTATTGTATTCGATGTGGCCATTGGTCGGCTTCAGGCAGAAGATCTCCGCCTGTCCACAGGAGGGGCATTTGGCCTCGGCATCAGCCAAGGCCCCGCTCACCAGCCCCACGCCCACAATCAACATGATGATTCCACATACTTTCTTCATCCCTTCTCTTTGCCTCGCTTTCCTTTCATGGTCACTTCCAAACGGCGCGCCGGTAGGATATCAGTCCTTAAAGCGTTTTCATATCCGGAATTACCTGTGTTTGACACTTATGGACCCCGATTTTATTGAATTCCCCCGATTCTGTAATGAGTGCCGGTGAAGGTGACCTTCCAGGCCTTTTTACCGGAGCTACAGGTGGTGGTACTCACAACATAGGACAAGGACGAATACATGCCGGAGGCCGACTCTGAGCAAACCGTGCCGGAGGCCCCGGACGAAATCGGAACCGTCGATCCGGAGCATAGCGCCTTTTTCGTTCCGCTGCATTCGGCGCCGTCCGATCGCGATCCGGCCATCCACATGAGCTTCACGCCCGACAAGCGGTCACCGGAGGGAACGGCCGTACAATCTGTGGCTTTGTCCTTTAAAAGATCCGCCCCCTGCTCATAGCCGACCCCGGTACAGGAATCGCCTTTCATTTCCACGATCAGATAGTCCGGGTCGGAGGCAAACGCGGGCACGGAAACAAACAAGATCATCATGCAGGCAACAAGAAACGTCTTCATCGCATTCTCCTTTATGATTTTGGGGATACTTTCCATTCAACTTTTCTCTTTCGACAGGCCGCAAACTTCATTGCAATTTTAGCATTTTGCATGCCATCAACTTTTAGATAGTCATCTCCGGCGGTTACATAAATTCATTGCTCCCGATCGGGGAATGGACGCCCACTTTGTGGGCAGAGACGAGCCAAAGCGATTCCCTCCGGATATCGGCAGAGTTTAGCGGCAACTTTAAATCGTAAGAGATTTTTAGCGCTCTGCCCGGGCTCACCTGGAGCGAGGGCAGCAGCGAACGGCGTGGTTATAAAGGGGCGAACTCCCGCGCAGTCTTGATTTTCACCAGACCTTGCGACAACCGACCGGGGAAAGAAAAGATCCTACATCTACATCGTATTGGGCAAAAACATCACGATTTGCGGAAAGACCGTAAAAAGGATCACGCCGATGAGGTCCATCACGACGAACCAGAGGCACCCCCTAAAGATCGTGGTCAAACTGATATCGGGACAGACGCTCTGCAACACATAGCAGGTCATTCCCACCGGGGGGGTCAGGCAGCCGATGCCGACGAGTTTCATCACGAAGATCCCGAACCAGATGGGATGGATCCCCATCTTGACGACCGAGGGCATGAAAATGGGGATGGTGATCGCCATCAAGCTGATGGGCTCGAGAAAGAATCCCAATGAAAAGTAGATCCCGGTCATCAGGAGGGTGAACAGATAGGGCGAGGTGGTGATGTCGAGCAGGCTCGAGGTAATCAGCGGCGTAAGCCGGGTCATGACGAGAAACCGGCTGAAAATGGTGGCCGCTACGATGATGATAAAGATCTTGCTCGAGGTTCGCGTCGTTTCGATCAGGGTCTCCCGCACCGCCTGAAAAGAACCGCTCAGCCGCTTCATCGCGAAAACGGCAATGAGTGCCATCAGGGCGCCCAAGCCTCCCGCTTCGGTGGGGGTGCAGACGCCGGTGTAAAGGCCGGCCATGACGACAAAGCCGATGAAAGAGATGCCGAAGACGCCCTTGATGGAAAGGAACTTTTCTTTCCAGGAGACGCTGGGGATCCGCGGGGCGAGCGCCGGGTTGATCTTGGCCCTCACCGTAATCATCGCCATGTACAGCAATGCGGAAACGATCCCCGGGATGATGCCCGCGATCAGCAGTTTGGAGATCGATTCGCCGGTCAAGATCCCAAACAAGACGAGGAGGATGCTGGGGGGAATCAGGGGATCCAAGGTGGCCGAGGCGGCCACGGACCCGGCGGCCAGACCCGGATCATAGTTGCATTTTTTCAGCTCCGGAACGACCACCTTCCCCATGACGGCCGCACAGGCGAGGGAGGAGCCGCTCGCCGCGGAAAAGATAGCGCACCCGAGGGTCGAGGCCATGGCCAAGCCGCCGGGCAGATTGCCGAGCCAATTTTTCGCGGTACGAAAGACATCCTTGGTAAAACCGGCGCTGGAAGCCAATTCTCCCATGATGATGAACAGGGGGATGGCCGCAAAGGTCCAGGAGGCGACAACCGAGAAAGGAGCGGTCGCAAAGACCGAAAAAGCCGCTTTGGAACTGGTGGCAAAAAAAATCCCTAAAAAGCTGACGGTAAACATGGCAAAGGCGATGTGGACTCCCAGGGCCACCAGGACCACCAAGGCGACCAGCCCAATCACTCCAATGAGGGTGGGATCTAACATGTGTGCTCCTCTCCCGCCTGTCCGGCGTTCGCGACAGGCTTTGCCGATGGCTTGAAAGCATGAATCATCTCATAGATAAAGCGAACCGCAAGGACAAAAAAGCCGATCGGGATGGCGACCCGAAAAGGCCAGGTGAGAATCTTCACATGGCCGGGCGTGATATCCTTCACCAGATAGGCCGCCCAGCCATCCTGAAAGGTCAGCCAGGCAAAAAGAGCGCAGACGGCGCAGCCGAGGGTGTTGATCAGCACGTCCAATGCGCCCTTGTAGGGGTAGGGTATTAGGTTGTAGAGGGCGTCGGCACGGATATGCCCGCCGCTCTTCTGGGCAAAGGCCAATGGAAAAAACACCATCGGCACCATCAGCAGCTCGGTCAACTCGATGGTCCCCGTAATGGGAGAGCTGAAGAAGTAGCGCAAGATGATGTTGACGGACACCAAAATCATAAGAATGAAAGAAAGGATGAAGCCGATGAATGCAAACCCGTTCTCCAGCCCTAAAAAAACTTTTGCCAGCAAGGACAATCTTCTTTGCATCGCGATCCTATCTCCTGAAAAAAGACAGGCGGGGTGAGTGAACCCCGCCTGTCTTTCTTGCTGATCAGTACTTCATTTCCTTTTCGTATTTCTGGACCTTCTCGACGAAGAATTTCTTGATCACCGTGCCGGGCAGCCCCTTGCCGTCCATCTCCTTGGCCCATTCATCCCACAGAGGGACGCCGCCGACTTTCTTCAATTGCGCCTTGTCTTCCTTGGACAGATCCAGGAAGGTGATTCCCTTCGCCTTCATTTTCGCCACCGCCGCCTTCTCGGCGACCTTGACGATCTCGCCCGTTTTTGCCGGCGTCTTGTCGGCCAGGTCACGCATGATCTTCTGGATGTCGGGAGGAAGCTTGTTCCAGGTGTCCAGATTCATGGAAATATAATAGGGGAAGATACAGATCCCGCCGATATCGGTCGCGTACTTGATGACGTCGGTGATGCCGTAATCCACGGTAATCGTGTAGGCGAACAGGGCGGAACTCACCATGCCTTTCTCCAGGGCCGAAAAGAGCTCCGGAGAAGCGATAAAGGCGGGGGCCGCGCCTACCCGCTCCATCGCCGTGGCATAGATGCCGTGGGCGCGGATGGAAAGACCTTTGAAATCCTTCAGGCTCTTGATCGGCACCTTGCTGATGACCTGGAAGGGATCGGAGGAGGTGCCGAAGAGGAACATCTGGTTATATTTTTTGGTCTCTTCCATCAGGCTGGGGTGACGGCACAGCTCCGTCATGGCCTTGGCATGGGCCGCCGGGTTGTTGGTGATGAAAGGGAATTCCGCGACATTGGACAACGGGGTCTTGGCGGGGTGGTAGGTCGGCAGGATGGGGCCCATGTCGAATACCCCGTTCCGCACATTTTCCAACTGGTCGGCCCAGCCGCCCAGGGCCGCGCCAAAGACGCGGTCAAATTTCACCCGGCCCTTGGTTTGTTTCTCCACTTCATCCATCCACCAGACCGTCGGCGCCGTGCCGGCGATTTTGGTGGGGGGACTCACATCATGGTACTTGATTACGAATTTGGGTTGAGAAAAAGCGGTCGGTAAGGGACCCACCAGTGTGAACAACGCCACGACGATAAATACGCACAAAGCCCTCTTGCTCATCCTAATTACCCTCCTTTGGTTATGAAGTCTGGTAACACAAACAAGAAAAAACTATGCTGTAATCGTACTTTACTATAGGTGATGTACTGGCGCGGTTGAAGATGGCGCTACTTTTGATCCCGTTGAATCCGGGCCGCGGGAGTCTCCCTGTCCAACCTTCCGGTGGACGGCTCTCCCCCGAAAGATGGCGATTGCGGCAATATCCCTTCCTTCCTTGCGACGCAGGTGCGCATTGCCCAGGCGCCCTTGTCTCCGGCGTCGATCAAGCGGTGGTTTTTTAACAGCAATCGTCATGCCATTTCGCCAAACCAGAGAACATCCGGGAATGAGAGACAAAAGCAGCATCCGGGGACAAGACCGGAATGTTCCATTTAAACGGGTTGTTTCAAAACGCAACATCTCGTTCCGGCGGCCGCAAAGGCCCATCTCTGCCGTCGGACAGGCTTACAACTAACCCTGCTTCAGCGGGGCGCCAGGGTCGCGATCAGTTCGTTGGCAAATTGGGCCATCGCCACGGCGGCCGCGAAGTCGAACTTGTTGATGGCGATGAAGACACCGACCCCGCGCGTGGGCGCAAAGGCGATGTAGCTGAAGGTGCCCTGCAATCCGCCGGCCTTTTGCAGGATGAACGGCCGGTTGCCCTCGGGCATCATCGCCACCCAGCCGAGCCCCATGGCGTCCATGCGGCCCGATTCATCCAGCCCCGACACGGTCGCCAGCCCGTCGCGCATCAGATAGAGGGCATGATCGACCATCCGCACCTCCGCGCCGTCCTTATTGAACCGGTCGAGGTGCCATTGCAGCCATTTCAGCAGGTCCCTGGGCGTCGAGTAGAGGCCGCCCGCGCCGCCGGTGACATGGCCGGCAACCTCATCGGACATGACCTCGCCGTCAAAACCGTGCCCCTCCATGAACCGCTGCCGCTGCTCCGGCGAAAGGCTAAACACCGTATCCTTCATCTGGAGGGGAGCGGTGATCTGCTGCTGAACAAGGGCGGGGAAAGGCTTGCCCGCTGCCTTTTCCAGGCTGAGCGCCAGCAGATCGAAGCCAAAATTCGAGTAATGGACGGATTTACCCGGCGAAAAGAGCAGGGGATTGTTTTGCAGCCAGTTGGTCAGGTCTTGAACCGCAATGGGCCGATTCTCCGGCGTCGGCTTAAAGGGCGCCTCCCGGGGCAGGCCGCCGGCATGGGTGACAAGATCGATCAGCCGCAGGTTCCCGACATCGGCCTTGGCCTTGCCGGCAAGCTCGGGCCAGGTCTTGGTGAGCGGCTGGGTGAGTTCCAGGGAATTGGCAACCGCGAGCTGTGCCAGCACCTGACCGGTGAAGGCCTTGGTGATGGAGCCGATCCGCAGCACCGTGTCGCCGTCGGGCTCCGGACTGCCCTTGCCCGCCCTTTCCCCGAAGCCGCTGATCGCGATCTCGCCGTTGCGCACCACGCCGATGACCGCGGCAGGGACTTTCTGCTCGACAAAAAAGATTGCGCCGTTGAACTCGACCATTTCATCGAGCAGGGGATCGGCCTGGGCATGTTCAATGCCGCCCCAGGAAAAAAATGACAACAGCACTGTGGCAAAAGCGACACAGCGGATGGCGATGGTGCGGCAAGGAATGTCAGAAAAAGATAAGGTTTTCATCGGCTGCCTCCATATCCGTTACACGGCTATCCGCCGGACAATTTGACGGTATACCCCAATTTTGCCAGTTCCTGCCTCAAGAGTTCCCGATGATCGCCCTGGATCTCGATCGTCCCGGATTTGACAGTGCCCCCGGTTCCGCATTTCTGTTTGAACTGCTTGGCCAGGGCTTTGAGACCTTCACTATCGAGGGGGATCCCCGAGATCAGCGTCACACCGGGCCCCTTTCGCCCCTTGGTTTCCCGGCCCACACGCACAATGCCATCACTAGGAGTTCCCGGCTTATCTTTGCCGCAAACGCACCGGTCGATCGGCGTTCCGCATTTCGGGCAGGCTTTTCCAAACTCCGTGGAATAAACGATCCCCTCATTATTTTTATTCGTTTTTGCGTTCATCTTTCCTTTGCAAAGCGATTTTATCCGAATATGGGCAAAAAAATGCTAAATGCCATTACAACTTATATTTTTAATCCGTTAACTGATAATACAAAAAACTTGCGACATTATACATCAAGAGTGATGCCGTAGATTCCAGGTAAAACCCCGAGCTCTTCATGGATATGTCTGAAGATACCTTATAAACAACGGTATTGCTTTTGGCATCGATAAAATCGACTTCAATTAGTGCGGTGCGGGCATATTTTTCCATCTTTATTGAGTTGAATCGGATAAACAATTCCGTTTCTTTCGGAATCATATTGTCATCGGCAGAGGTTGCCGCCGTAATCATTTTCATTGGCAAATAATCTTTAGAACCTGACTGCAGGCAATCCACATTCAAGTAACGAATCACGTCGACCCACTCTTTTTTAGAACTATAGTCATGTTCCAGCCATTCATTTTCGTCGATCGGCAGCCAACCGAGATGAATCGCCTTGTATTTTTGCAATTGCGGCTTTTGTGGCTCGCTGCTTCGTATTGCATAAAATCGCCTGGCCGAACAGGAAGATAGCGCCACTAACAATAAGACAGCGATGATAAAAACGACGATGGCAGACACTCCACCCTTTTTCCCGACCTTCTTCAATTTCTCCGGGATCATCGTTTGCTCCAATTCTTCATAAGTCACCCCCCAAAAGTGCACCTGAAAATGAAAGCGGCCATCGCAATATCATTAATCACAGCGTGCAGTTAAGTAAGTTCAGCGCGCCGAACTGGCTTCATTTTACCGCGACTTCTGCCCGCCGTCGCAACGGCGTTGCCGCCACGTCAAGGGTGCTTTCGACAGGCCGCTCACCTGCCGGAAGCCTTCATCCTGAAGTAATATCGACGCGTCGATACGACTTATCTATCCGATACCATTAAGCGTCTACCGACGCTCCTGATCATTTTGGCTCCGCGTTGCTCCGCTGATTCCGGGAACGCATACCGGCTTTTCTGGTTCTCCACCGCCCGGATGATAGTCACCCACATTGACCGTCAAAGGCAGTTGCGGATTCGACCGGCTTCGGTTGCGGATAGTTGCGGATTCATGGCGACGGCAGTTGCTCCTTCAGGACATAATAGGTAGCGCGCGCCGCACCGCGTTTTTCAACCAATTTCAACTTCGTCAGTTTTGCCAAATCCTTGCGGATGGCTTGCTCGGTCACTTGCAAGGCGAAAGCCAAATCTGGCACTTGGACTTGGTTCTGGGCCATTAACTCGCGAAGGATGGCCTTTTGGTTCTTTGTCAGCGTTTCAACAACGGACGGTCGGACCTCGAAAACAGGAATGGCTTGATCAGCCTTGAGCCCTGCGATGTCCTCGCCCGGTCCCCGAAACGTTACTACGAAATGACTGTCTCGGTAGGAGTATTCAGGAGGCTTGAGCCCATGGTCTTGCATCGCCTGCTTCATTCGCATCATGCCGGTACCCAATTCCTCCATGAGTCCAAGCAGGCGGAGCCCTTGTGCGAGCACGGGATTGCGCGAACAGGGTTGTAGCCTCCCCGATCGTAGCTGATCAATCCTTATCCCCTGGGGGAGAAGTCCTGGGCTTATCACCTCAATTCGATCCGCAAACAACTCCACATGGATCTTTCGCGAAGCATCCTCATAATCTCGATGCGCCAAGGCATTGATGATGGCTTCCCGGAGCGCGGCAATCGGGTACTCGTCGAGGCGTAATCTCCGCATGCCCTTCACCAACATAGGGTGGCGCGTGTTTTTATCTATAAACCTTAAAGCCTGTTCCAAGGCCTTCGGGATTGGTTCCGTAATGTCCAAAAAATCAATTGGATGAGGATCGCGAGCGGTGCCGTGAAAAGCTAGCAAACGCACACAACTCTGGGGATAAACCCTGGTTGGGTCCCTGGCGAACAACAATATGCCCGCCGGGGAGCAGTAGACCTGTTTGTCTTCAGGCAAGACCCACAAGAGCCCGCGGCGAAGCAACAGCTCCTTCAAATAGGCGGCGGTCATGTCGGCGACAGGGTCATCGGCGGTCTTTTCGGCCAAACGGCGAGCGATTTCGATATCAACATCGTTCCACCCGATCCGGGAGGGCACGTTCAAATCAGGCAGCATTGCAATCCGTTTCTGATCAAACATCGATGCAGTTTCCACGGTGCATTGCGATGTTTTGGCCTCCCGGGAAGAAGGGGCCAGGTGGTAGTTGGTCTTAATGTATTCGTTCAGGCAAGTCAGTACGATGCGCTGGAGTTCGCGCAAATCAGAAAAGCGATGGTATTTGTAGCCGTCATCCTGAATCTCGCCGATGAAATCCTGGACGGCTGGATCCCGTTCGATCTTGTCGTCCCCGCGAAGACAGGCCAAAACCGGCATATCCCTTTCATGGGCGAAGTGGTATTCGTGGTGGGTAGCGGAAAGGCCCTTAAACCGTTTCCCGTATTCCGATCCGATGATCACCAGATAGAACTGGCACTTTGCGAGGTCATTCAGGTACCCCTGCGGTGCGGGCTTGAGCATGCTGGGCTCGTCTTCGTAAAGAATGGAAACAAAGTGCTCGTCAAGAAAAGGATCGGACGTGACGAGTGCCTTGACGGCTCGCCTTTCGTCAGCCAACTCCTTTTGCACAGAGCTTACGAAAATCCGCAACTTTATCATGACTTCACCGATGTCCGTTCAAACGCCTCCGGGGTCACCTTCAGTCCGGCCAGGTTCTACAAGCAGGCCAGTCCTCCCGCCCCCAATTCTCCACAAATCACCCCCCGAAAGTGCACATGAAAATGAAAGCGGCGATCTCAATATCATTAATCACAGCGCGAAGTTAAGTTAGTTCAGCGCGCCGAACTGGCTTCATTTTACCGCGCCTTTCTGCACGCCGTCGCAACGTCGCCGCCCCTCCGTCGAGGGCGTTTTTGACAGGCCGCTTATCTGCAGGAAACGCCGCCCTCTTGAAGTCATATTCATCGTGAATAATATCTATCCATCCGGTACCATTAAGCGTCTACCGACACTCCTGATCGTTTTGGACTTCGCTTTTCTCTGCTGATTTTGGGAACGCATACCTCCTTTTTCTTGTTCTTCACCGCCCAGGCGATGGCCCAAGATCTCCGTCAGAGTGTTCATGGCCTCAATGATAATGGCTCGGTCCTCAATTAATAACACTTGGATGAGCTGGCGACTGTAAGCAGTCGGCTCTATCCGGTCGTTAGCTGGCTTTACTCCTTGCTTGGCATATCGTACAATTGTGTTGTGATGGTTATTTCCCTCCCAGGGTCAGAGTCTTTTACGAATACATACCGAGAATCCCCATCTGATCCGTGGAATACAGTCTTTCGATGCTGCGACCGTGCGGACATAACCTCATGCATTTTCTGGCGGACAGCCGAGGAATCTTTCGTCTTGTTAAAGACAAGAAGAGCGCATTTTGAGTCACGCCAAGCAAGGTAACCCAAGAGTTGATCAATAGCTTCGTCGAAAGCCTTAGGCCCTCTCCAAAACTTACATTCCGCTATGAATACGTTCTTGTTCTTAACTCTGATCAAGATATCTGTTTTACCAGAAGCATTGAATGTTTCCCCTGTAACAGTGCCTTCGTAGTGTCCGTTCAATTGAAGCAGAAAATGGTCTCTGATCGCTTCTTCGTCCAGCGCTGCAAACGACGATGGATTACGTTCGATCACCAGAGACATGCTCCTCAAGACTTCCAATATGTGCTGGTATTCTTTCTCGTCGAGGATTGGCTCTGGTTCGTATTTGCCAGTTGCAACCGATGGACGTTTGGCGGGGTTCTCTCTGCGCTTTGCAGGAACCGTGAATGTCGGCTCAGTTTCTCTTCGCTTGACAGGGATGCCAAGGGCGGCCACTGCACCGGTGGAGGATTGTGCCAGTTTCCGCTTTCGTTCTAGAGCCTGCCGAATAGTGTTGGGAGTTGAATCATTGTGGTTGTCGACATCTCTCTTAAGGTAGCCAACTGCGTCCGCAAGGGACTTCACAATCCTTTCAACGTCAGTACGGAGCCTATCGGAATCGGCCGAGTCATCAGGAAACCTGACGCTGAAGACTATTTCATCATGACCAATCTCGATTTCAGGGTATCCACTCATGCTGAACGTGGAGGCCCGAATTCTCCAAAGCATGGGGTCGCCCTCAAAAGGAATGGCTATGTCGATCTTTGTCCCAGGCACAACAGCCCGTTCACCAGGAAACACGGCTCTCATGAAGTCATGACTAACGTCTATTCCGGTAGCTGTCTGGTTTTTTATGTATTTTTGGTCCAAGTTGAGGACGAGTGGCCTGATCAGCACTTTCTCAACGTAGTATTGCTCAAGCTCCACAGGAGATACTTTTAATATATACTCGCTGTCGAGAGAGTCTATTTCTGCCGTTACATTTTTGACCAGCTTGGGAAACGTCGCTAAGGTATCGCCTTCACTGAAAGGATGCATCTATTCTCCTTTTTGGCTAACGGAAACATCAGCCGGAGCGTAGCGTTCGGCTGTATGTTCTTGTTGGCCAATTCTATTTCTCCGTAACCTCGATAACACGGTCTTTTACCTTCACATAGCTATCTTCTTCAGGAAGCGGTGGAGGTACCGAAGAATCTTCCAATCGCAGCGTCTCTGGAATTTCCCGTGCAGGAGCGGTGAGTTTACCACTCATAAATTCTATCAGGCTATTTGTAGAAAGTGGCCCACCAGCAATATGTTTTATGCGAAAGGTACGGCAAATGGCTATCATTGGGCGAACTTCGGTCGCCTCAACGCGAACTTTTTCTCGATCAATTTGATCCAACACCTTACCGGTAATTGGGTCTTTTACGATCATTGGTGATTCCGCAAGAATTGCGAACTTCATACCGAGGACTACACCGGCATCCGAACCTATGTTGATAGCCAACTCGTGCGCATTCAGAATAGCCGCGACTCTACCCTCAATTTTCTTTTTCTGATCCATAATTTTCTTCTCCTGTTGTTCCCGGTAAAACCCACGCTACGGCTTCTGGTGGTGGTTCTGAATGCTGAGTTCCATGCTGTTTCACATTTCCTAACCATAGTGCGTCTATGTATCCGGCAAGTTCGCAAATGAGATATTGGTTAGAGTCCTTCTGAATTCGGAACTTGCCTATTAGAGCTCCGCTATCCCGATCGATAACGGTAACGTAAGCACCAATGGTGGGCGCTCGCCCTCTTTTTCTTCTCAGTGCGACAAATGTCCTATTTTCAAAGGCAAAACAGTAAGCTATTTCGAATGACTTACGTTGTTGTCTGTCCTGAAAAAGCGCTATCAGCAAACGCTGTGCTTCTCCGAGTTGCTGGTTAAGAGACCTGATTGTTTGCGTAAGCTGCCTATATTGCAGAGCTTGTTTGATGAATATATTTAAGCATCGCACAAAATGTAATAGTAGGATGATGCCGCCTGGCATGAAGATTAATAGTAAGCACACGTAGAAACGCTGCCAGCCACTGAGCAAAGTTAAGCCAGGAAAGATGAGAACAGCAAGACCCGCCAACGCACCGACAACAGTAAACCACCAGCCGGCAACGGGCCAACAAAGCTTCGGATAGCAAATAATGTCATTGGATTTAGTCATGACTTACTTGTGAAGTTCTCCTTTTGTTAGCACACCAACAATTAATACACCCAATGGGTATTTTATTCATGAATACCGGAAATCGATAAATCATCAATAATATAAAATAATCCTTCATTTTTATGCCACAAGTTTATTGGTGGTAATTAAAGACCGAATACCTTGTTGGTAATATATGGGAAATTCGACAACCGTTCATAGGGAAGTCCCTTTGAAATAGCGCCAGCCTTTGAATTTGTGGAACGCCCCAGCTCCAAGCCGCACCCCCTAGACCACCGCCAACCTGAACTAATTATTTCCCGAAAATAAAGACTTATCACTATGCTATTTTTCAGCTTCTAACGACTGTCGAACTCATTTGTCTTCATGATTTTGCCCCTTTTCAGGCCCTCGTTTTACCGCTGTTTTGCCATCGTGAAAGCCGCCTCCAGGGTCGCCTTCAGACCAGTCCGGATATCGTCAACGAGGTTCCGGTTCTCCGCTGGCAAAGTATAAAAAATGGACCGAAAGTCCTCCAAACAAAAAGACCCCATTCTTCCGTGAAAAAATGGGGTCTTGTAAGCCAGTTCGTCTTTCCCTCCAGTATGGTTACAGGATGGAACTTTTCTAGCCGTCTTTATATATGCAGATGATTTCTATTACAAACGCCGAAATAAATCGGCTATCTTCCTGAAATTCACACTCCTGTTGTCTTCCGGACACCGGTCTTTTTTTTGGCGCCCTCCCGGGTCGGCACTGCGATCTTCCGTTTTTCCGGATCGGGCTGCTGGCGGTAGAGGATCACGGTGTGGCCGATCATCCCGACCACTTCGGAATCGGTCTTGGTCACAAGCTCGGCCGTCAGCTCTTCCTTCTGCTCCTTTTCCTTGAAATCGTTGAACTTGACCTTGATCAGTTCGTGGCGGTCAAGCCCCTCGGCGGCGGCCTTGATCACCCCCCGCACGAGCCCTTCCTTGCCGATCAGCACGATCGGCTTGAGGTCGTGGGCCAGGCCCCGCAAATATTTCTTCTGAAATCCCTTCAATGGTTCCATGCATTTTCTCCTGATCGGCGCGCTTCGCCGATCGTCATATCTTCGCCAGCCGCATCCAGCTCGTCCGGTCCCAGGACGGATCGAGGTTCTCTTCGGCGAGGGGCTGCAAGCCGCATTTGCGGGCGAAATAGCGGTGAAAGGCCAGGCTGCCCGTAAGCTCCGGATGAAAGGCGGTGACCAGGATGTCCGGCGTTTCCGCGGCAGCGATGAAATCGTCGATCTGAAGGAGGACCTCCACCCCTTTCCCGGCCCGGAGGATCTTCGGGGCGCGGATGAAGGTCAGCGGCAGCGGTTCGGGCGAGACCTTCGGGACCAGGGCCTCGCAGCAAAAACTGTCGAGCTGGCTGCCGAAACCGTTTCGCTCCACCTCGATGTCGATGAGCCCCAGATGGGGCTGCTCCCCCTTGAGGGCGGCGGCCAAAAGGATCGCCCCGGCGCAGGTCCCCCAGAGCTTCATCCCCTCCCGGTAGCGCCGCAGGATCACCGCATCGAGCCCGAAGATCTTGAGGAGCCGGGACAGGCAGGTGCTCTCGCCGCCGGGCATGATGAGGCCCGCAAGACCGGCGAAATCCGCTTCCTGCTTCACCGCCCGAGCCTCGATGCCGAGGCGGCGCAGGTGATCGAGATGTTCAAAGACCCCGCCCTGCAGGGCAAGGACGCCGATGGTCCCGGCCCCGGGGGCGCTGTCGTTCGCTTTTGGTGAACTCATGACTGAAAGGTCTGTATCTTTTTACCAGCCCCGGCCGGCCAGGAGCTGCTCCTTGGGAATCGCCGCGATATCGAGGCCCGGCATGGACTTGCCGAGGCCCAGCGACGCCTCCAGCACCTTGGCCGGATCGCTGAAATAGGCCGTGGCCTTGACGATCGCCCGGGCGTGGACCGCCGGCGTCGTCGACTTGAAGATCCCGGAGCCGACAAAGATCCCGTCGCAACCGAGCTGCATCATGAGGGCCGCATCGGCCGGCGTCGCGATCCCGCCGGCCGCGAAGTTGACGACCGGGAGCCTGCCCAGTTCCTTGGTCTTCAGGGCCAGCTCGTAGGGGATGCCGTTGTTCTTGGCGAAGCTCGTGACCTCTTCGATGGGCATCGCCGCCAGCTGCCGGATCTCCCGGTTCATGGTCCGCATGTGGCGCACCGCTTCCACGACGTTGCCGGTCCCGGCCTCGCCCTTGGTGCGGATCATGGCGGCCCCTTCGGCCACCCTGCGCAGGGCCTCGCCCAGGTTCCGGGCGCCGCAGACGAAGGGAATCGCAAAGCGGGTCTTGTCGATATGGCATTCTTCGTCGGCCGGGGTGAGGACCTCGCTCTCGTCGATGTAGTCGATCTTCAGGGCCTCCAGGATCTGGGCCTCCACGAAATGGCCGATCCGGGCCTTGGCCATGACCGGAATGGTCACGCTCTTTTTGATCTCGGCGATCATCTCGGGGTCGGACATGCGGGCCACCCCGCCGTCGCGGCGGATATCGGAAGGCACCCGTTCCAAAGCCATGACGGCCACGGCGCCCGCCTCTTCGGCGATCTTCGCCTGTTCCACATTGGTCACATCCATGATCACCCCGCCCTTGAGCATCTGGGCGAGTTGGACATTCAATTCGTATCTCTGTTTCACCTTTTCATTAGATTGAATCACCGCCATGGGTTCGATTGCACCTCGTTCTTAAATCATGTAATTATCGTGGGTCGCGGCATCCTGCTTGTTTTTCTGCCGTGCGACCATATCGGCAAGGGTGTACTTTTCCAAGACCTTCGCGATGCCCTCCGCCGCTTCCGCCCAGAGATCACGGGAAATGCAACTCGCCGTCCTGTTGCAGACGGAGGGTTTCTCGACGCAATCGACGAGACAGACGGACCCCTCCACGGCCTGCACGATATCCCGCATCGTGATTTCCGAGGGCGCCCGCCCCAGGACATAGCCGCCGTGAACCCCCCGCGTCGCTTCCAGCAGGCCCGTCGCCTTGAGGGGATTGATCAGATTCGACAGGTATTTCTCGGAAATTTCCTGCCGCTTCGCTATTTCCCTGAGCAGCACCGGTCCTTCGCCGTAATGGGCGGCCAAGTCGATCATCATCCTGACGCCGTAACGCCCCTTTGTCGATAACTTCATTCAATCCCTCCTGGAATACATTCTCTATATATTCTATTGTAATGGTAGATAATGCAAGACGCCTTCCTTGTCAAGTGAAATAGTGGCAAAATGAGCGCCCTGGACGAGTACTGATCTATGACTTGGAATAAAGTGTTGGGAATTGATTTGCGGACCGGCAATATCCTTCTATCCAATCGGATCGAATTGAAGTAGGATTGGACTCAATCACCCTTCGGAGGAGGCAAACCAATGGTTCTCAAAACCCACCTGGCAATCAACCAATCCCTCTGCGGACACATACTTTCTCTCGCTGAAGGCATGGCGGTCGTAAAAATCACCACGTCACCGGAAATGATCGCCGACGACCACCAGCTCGTGCATGGCGGTTTTATCTTCGGGGCTGCCGATTATGCGGCCATGGCGGCGGTCAACGATCCCCATGTCGTTCTCGGCGGAGCCGAGGTGAAGTTCCTGAAACCATCGAAAGCGGGAGATTCAGCGATCCTTACGGCAAAGGTGACGGAGGTGAACGGCAAGCGTCGGCGGGTCGAGGTGGAAGGGGTCGATGAAGGAGGAACCAAGATCTTCACCGGCATCTTTACCTGCTTTGTCCTGGAAAAGCACGTTCTTGATCAGTGACCGGCAATGATGCACCAACCCATTTTACCTGCTTGGCATTTGGCGTTTTTTAAAGTAGACTTTCCGGAAAGTTCGGGAAATATCAACCAGGTATATTAATTGCCAGCGGCTAATCGAACCATATAAACGGTTAAATATGGCTATGCACTCAATATCGCGGCAGCATAATTTTGATTTGTTTGGCGAATCGGTTTGTACTTATCCGCCGCTGGTCGCCGCTGCGATTGAAAAAATGGCGACAGCAGCAGGAGTCGAATCTCGCGGGGCAATCTTTACGCGCGCCGAGGTAGTGGATTTCATCCTCGATCTATCCGGCTACAGGGCGGATCAGCCGCTCCATGAAAAGCGACTCTTGGAGCCCTCATTCGGTGGCGGTGACTTCCTGTTTCCTGCAATCGAGCGGCTATTGGCAGCATGGCGATCAGCGCATCACGCAAAAAACGCAGTCGAAGAGCTGGGCGATGCCATTCGCGCTGTTGAACTGCATCACAAAACCTTTTCTGCCACCCGCACAGCCGTGATCGAGCGGCTCAAGCAAGAAGCGATAGAGGATCAATCCGCAGTAGCGCTTGCTGATCGTTGGCTTGTCCAGGGGGATTTTCTTCTCACACCGCTTGCAGGGCAATTCGACTTTATTGTCGGGAACCCTCCCTATATTCGCCAAGAACTCATTCCAACGCCGTTGCTGGCTGAGTACCGCAATCGCTACCAGACGATATTTGACCGGGCCGACATCTACATCCCGTTTATCGAACGCTCGCTTTCAGCGTTGGCGAAGGGTGGGCATTTGGGCTTTATCTGTGCGGATCGCTGGATGAAAAACCGTTATGGCGGACCGCTTCGCCGCCTTGTGGCCGATCAGTTTCACATGAAGATCTATGTCGATATGGTGGACACCCCGGCGTTTCACTCTGAGGTGATTGCCTACCCGGCCATTACTGTCATCAGCCGGGAAACCCCTGGTGCGACACGCATTGCCCATCGCCCGGCCATCGACCGGGCCGAGCTGACAGTCCTGGCTGACAAACTGCTTGCCGCCGACCTTCCCAAAGAGGCTGGGCTGGTGCGCGAACTGGCTTGTGTCACCAATGGGTCGGAACCGTGGCTGCTCGAATCGTCGGATCAGATGACGCTGATTCGCCGCCTTGAAAAGCAATTCCCTAGTTTGGAAGAGGTGGGCTGCAAAGTGGGCATCGGGGTAGCCACCGGTGCGGACAAGGCCTATATCGGCAACTTTGCCGCACTTGACGTGGAGCCTGATCGCAAGCTGCCGCTGGTGACAACGAAAGACATCCTATCCGGCGAGGTGCAATGGCGCGGTCAAGGCGTCATCAACCCCTTTGCCGAGGATGGCAGCCTTGTCGATCTGCGGAACTATCCGCGCCTGCAACGCTACCTGGAGGCGCGACGGAAGGTGATTGCGGGCCGGCACTGCGCCCAGAAAAGCCCGGGCAACTGGTATCGCACGATCGACCGCATTGCCCCGGAGCTGGCATCGCGCCAGAAGCTCCTGATTCCCGACATCAAGGGCGAGGCCCATGTTGTTTTTGAGTGCGGAAAACTGTACCCGCACCACAACCTTTACTACGTCACGTCCGACAAGTGGGACTTGCAGGCATTGCAAGCAGTACTGCTTTCATCGGTCACCCGTCTATTCATGACAACCTATTCGACCAAGATGCAAGGCGGATTCCTCCGCTTCCAGGCGCAATACCTGCGGCGCATCCGCATCCCGCAATGGGCGGATGTCTCGACGACGCTGCGGGAAGAACTGAGGGAAGCGGCAACGAAGAGGGATTTTCAAGCCTGCAACCGCGCTGCATTTACGCTGTTTGAACTTAGCAAAGACGAACAATCTGCTCTGGGAGGTGATGGAGAATAAATGGCCCTTGATCTTGTCGACTACGAAAAAAAGGCCCGCAAGGCCGTAAAAGCCTTCTGGGAAAACCGTCTGGCAGCGAAACAAAAACAGCTACAGTCAGGAAAGGCCGACCAAGGCGAACGCGCCGGCGTTACGGCGGGCAAGAACATGGATGGGTTTTTGGCTTTGATACTCGACATCGTGCGGGCCAACGGACTTACCCATGCCGAGATCCATCAGAACCGGGCGATGCTGACACTGCCCGGCTACTTCAGACCGACAAAGCTCTGGGATCTGCTGGTGATCTACAAGGGCGAGTTGATCGCAGCCATTGAACTAAAAAGCCAAGTGGGTTCGTTTGGCAACAACTTCAACAACCGAACCGAGGAAGCCATCGGCACCGCCCATGATCTCTGGACCGCTTATCGGGAAGAGGCATTCGGCAAGCAACCGCGTCCTTTCGTAGGCTGGTTGATGATGGTCGAGGATGCCCCGAAATCCAGATGTTCGGTCAGGGATGCATCACCGCACTTTCCTGTTTTTACGGAGTTTAAGGGGGCGTCGTACCTCATGCGCTATGATTTGCTCTGTCAAAAATTGATAAAGGAGCAGCTTTACACCACTGCCGCTCTCATCACGTCATCCCGCAGCGCTGTCAAAACTGGTGCGTTTTCCGAAATGTCGGCGATGACAGGCCTCAGGACATTCGTTACCGCTTTGGCTGGTCACGTTGCCGCAGAAGCCGCCAGACTTCGGTAAAAAGACGCTAATAGAGTTTTCCTCTCACTTTTCCAGCTCGTCAAAAGCCCTGTTGACGACATCCAGATAGTTGTCCCGGTGGTGAGTCTTGTTGATTTTCTTCAGGATCTTGTCCCTCTTGTCCAGAAAGCTGCCCAGATAGGTCCAGATCTCCTTCATCTTGTTCACGATATGCGCGGGACCGCATAAAACCTGCGCGTACTCGGCAAACAAGTGGTCATGGAAGGCCCGGAGGATCCTCACCTTCTCCGGATAGGGCTTTTCGGTCGCAAATTTGATTTCTTCGGCCAGGAAGGGGTTCCCGAGGAGGCCCCTGCCGATCATCCACCGGTCGATCGATCCGAACCGTTTCGCCAGCTGCGCCAGTTTCTCCGCCGAATCGATGTCGCCGTTATAGACCACCCGGTGTTTTGTGACTTTGAGGCTCTCTCCGAAAGTATCGATATCCACCTCGCCTTCGTACATCTGCTTGCCCGTCCTGGGATGGATGATCAGCTCTTCCAGGGAAAAGCGATCGAAGATGGGCAGGAGCGCAAAGACCTCGTCGGGATAGGCCGTCCCGATCCGCAGCTTGATCGACAGGGCCGGTTTCAGCGCCGGCACCGCTTCTTCCAGAAAAGCGGCCACCCGCTCGGGATAGCAGAGGATGCCCGCGCCGCGGCCTTTCTTCACCACCATCGGGAAGGGACAGCCGATGTTCCAGTTCACCGTCGCGCAACCCATATCGTAGAGCCGATTGGCCAGGGTGACGAAATCCCCGGGGTGGGCGGTCATGATCTGCGGAATCGTGGGGATCCCCTTGTTTTCATGGGGATCGACCTCCTTTAGAAGGCGATGGTCGGCCTTCATCTTTTTCATGGGCGAGATAAAAGGCGCGATCGCCAGGTCCACGCCCTTGAAATAGAGGGGAAAGAGGGTGCGGTAAATCCGGTCGGTGGTCCCCTGGAGGGGGGCAAGATAGATCATGGTCCGATTTCAGATCCCGCCGCCCCGTTCGAAATACTCCTCCCGGGTCTGCGCCTGGGTGATCCGGCTGCCCGGCGGCACGCTGTGGACGAGCCAGACGTTTCCGCCGATCACCGACCCCCGGCCGATCGTGATCCGGCCGAGGATCGTCGCCCCGGAATAGATCGTCACGTCGTCCTCGACGATGGGATGGCGTTCGATCCCCCGGATCGCGCTTCCCTCGTCGTCGAACTGGAAGCTCTTGGCCCCCAGGGTCACCCCCTGGTAGATCCGGACGCGGCTGCCGATGATCGAGGTCTCGCCGATGACGACCCCGGTGCCGTGGTCGATGAAGAACCGCTCGCCGATGGACGCCCCGGGATGGATGTCGATCCCCGTTGCGCTGTGGGCCGCCTCGGTGATCATCCGGGGGATGATGGGCACCCCCAAAAGGCAGAGCTCGTGGGCCAAGCGGTAGTTGGTCACCGCTCCGAGACCCGGATAGCAGAAGATGATTTCGTCGGCATTGGCGGCCGCGGGATCGCCTTCGTAGGCGGCGGCCACATCGAGGGCCAAAAGCCGCTGCACCGTAGGCAGGCGGCGGAGAAATTCGCCGGTCAGTTCCTCTGCCTTTTCATCGCAGGCGGGCAGGCAGTCCGGCCCCTCGCCGCAGGAAAAGCAGAGCCCCCGTTTGATCTGCTCCTGGAGTTTGCGCCGCAGGTGGTCCAGCTTTGCCCCCACATGAAACTTCAGGCTCTCTTCCTTCAGTTCCGAAAAGCCGAAGTAGCCCGGGAAGAGGACCGTGCGGAGCGCTTCGATGATCTCGCCGATCGCCTGCCGGGAGGGAAGCGCCTGTTCCTGCCACCGCTTCCGGGTCCCCGCGACGGCGCCGTTCTGCCGCGAGCAGAGCGCTTTCACGATCCCCGAAAAATCGTCTTCTTCTTTATTCTCTTTGTGTGTGACCGGCGCCAGCGCCGCTTTCGTGACCTTTGCCATGACTTCTATGGTTCCTCCTGACCGCTCTGTCTATTTTCCTCCGCCGATCGCGACGGCATCTCCGGTCCGAATCGTGCCGCCCTCGATCACCCGGGCAAAGACGCCCTCCTTGGGCATGATGCAGCTGCCGACGGCCTTGAAGATGGCGCAGCCGCTGTGACAGGTCTTGCCGATCTGGCTGATCTCGAGAACGACCTCGCTGCCGACCTTGAGCCTGGTCCCCACGGGGATGGAATGGAGTTCCAGGCCGCTGATCGTCAGGTTTTCCGCAAAGTCCCCGTATTTGAGCTCGATGCCGTGGCCCTGCATCTTGTCGATGCTCGCCACGGAAAGCAAACTCACCTGCCGATTGATCCCGGTTGCCGCATGGGCGTCCCCTTCCAATCCGAAATCGGCGATAAAAAGCCCCTCGCCGCAGGGGACTTTCGGCACCCCGGTCTTTTCGCTCCGGCAGACGGCGATGATCTTTCCCTGCATACTATTCTCCTCGCTTCTTTCTTTTTCAACCGATCGCCAGCATCGCCTCGATGCTTCGCCGGGCCGGAACTGCGATCTCTTCGGCCACTTCGATCGCCGGTTGCATCGCTTCGAGAGACCAGAGCACCTTCTCCAGGGTCGTCTTTTTCATGTTCGGACAGACCAGGTCTTCGGTCAGGGGATAGAAGATCTTGTCGGGATTTTCCTTCTTCAGCCGGTGGATGATTCCCGGCTCGGTTCCGACGACGATTTCCTTCGCCTTCGTCTCATGGGCAAACCGGCTCATCCCGCCGGTGGAGACGGTGATGTCCGCCAGGGCCGTCACCTCGGGGCGGCATTCGGGATGGACGATGACGGCGCAGCCGGGATGGAGGGCCCGGGCGGCCGTGATGTGTTCCGGCAGGATCCGGGCATGGGTAGGGCAAAAGCCGGGCCAGGTGATGAAGGTGCGGCCCGTCTTTCCGGCCACGAAGGCGGCCAGGTACTGGTCGGGAACGAAGATGATCTCCCGGGCGTCCTTGAGCCCCCTTTCGACCACCTCCACGGCATTGGCCGAGGTGCAGCAGATGTCGCACTCGGCCTTGACGTCCGCCGAGGTGTTCACGTAGCAGACGACCTTCGCCCCGGGGTGCTCGGCCTTCAGCTTGCGGAGTGCCTCGGCGGTGATCATGTCCGCCATGGGGCAGCCGGCATCGGGGGCGGGCAAAAGGACGGTCTTGTTCGGCGAGAGGATCTTGGCCGTCTCGGCCATAAAATGGACGCCGCAAAAGACGATCACCTCGGCGTCGGTCTTCGCCGCCTCGATGCTCAAGCCCAGGGAATCGCCGACGTAATCGGCGCAGTCCTGCACCTCGGGCAGCTGATAGTTATGGGCCAGGATGACGGCCTTGCGTTCCTTCTTCAAATGTTCGATCTTTTCAATGAGTCCCAAAACAAACCTCCTCGATAATTCCCCCGCCCAGGACGGTCCGCCCGTCATAGAGCACTACCGACTGTCCGGGGGTAACGGCCTCCTGAGGCTCGCAGAACCGAACCGTCAGGCGTCCGCCTTCCTGTGAAATCTTGCAGCGCGCCGCCCGATGGGCGTAGCGGATCTTGGCCCAGGCCTCGGCGGGAAAGGCATCGACGAGGCAGCGGACTTGATCGGCGATCAGTTCCGTCGACCGGAGATCCCCCTTTTCCCCGACAATCAGCCGGTTTTTTGGGACGTCGATCGCCAGGACATAGAGGGGCCGGGGCGCGCTGATCCCCAGACCGCCCCGCTGGCCGATGGTGTAGCAGGCGATTCCCCGGTGCCGGCCGCGGACATTACCTTCGCGATCGACGATCTCTCCCGGCGCGAGCTTCGCGCCCCGGCTGCGGAGAAAGGCCTCGTGCCCCTCGGCCGGGATAAAGCAGATGTCCTGGCTCTCCGGCTTCGCGAAGACGGGGAGCCCCGCCTTTTCGGCGATCGCCCTAACCTCGTCCTTGACCAGGGAGGCCAGCGGGAAAAGGACCTTGGCCAGCGCCTCCCGGGGGATCGCGTGGAGGAAATAGGTCTGGTCCTTCCGCGGGTCCTTTGCCCTCACCAGGCAGCACTGCCCGTCGATCCGTTCGATTCCTGCGTAGTGGCCCGTGGCGATCCCGTCGAATCCCCAGGCCAGCGCCTTTTCCAGAAGGGAGGCGAACTTGATCTCCCGGTTGCAGGTCACGCAGGGATTCGGCGTCCGCCCCCGGCAATATTCGGCCACAAAAGGCCGGATGACCTTCTCCTCCAAATCGGCCGCGAAGTCAATCACATAATGGCCGATCCCCAGGGCCTGGCAGACGCGCCGGGCATCCTCGACCTCCTTAGGGCCGCAGCATTTCGCTTTTCCCCCCTCGGCGGGAACCACGCCCAGGCACATGGTCACGCCGACCACTTCGTATCCCTCTTCCTTGAGGAGGAAGGCCGCCACGGCGGAATCGACGCCGCCGCTCATGGCGACGGCGATCTTCTTCAGCGCGCCGTTTTTCCTATCCATATCCTCTTCCATCATCGCGAATCGTTGGTCTTTCTTTCCCGCATTGCCGGGACCGACATCCGCTTCGGGGGACGCGGTCGGACAGGGGTCACCATATACCATCTTTTGCTAGAATGCCATTGGGGAGCACGACCAAGGGGTCCGGCGGCACCTCAGCGGGACGCCCGAGGGCGCAGCCGGCCGACGACCTGAACCAGCGCTGCCAGGGCCGCATCGACCTCCTCTTCGGTGGTCTGCCGGCCGAGGGTGAACCGGAGCGAACCGCGCAAAAACTCCCTGGGCAGGCCGATGGCGGAAAGGACATGGGAGGCCTCCATGCTCGTGGAGGAACAGGCCGAACCGGTCGCGCAGGCGATCCCCTGCATGTCGAGCCCCAGGAGCACCCCTTCCGCCTCGATGCCGGACAGGGAAAAGTGAATATGGCCCGGCAGCCGCTCGGCAGGATGGCCGTTCAGACGAACCCCGGCGAGCCGTTCCAAAACTCCGCGCTGGAACCGGTCCCGCAGGACGGTCAGCCGTTCCAGTTCGCCGGGCAGTTCCGCCGCGGCCAGCTCCGCGGCCTTGGCAAAGCCCACGATCCCCGGCACGTTCAGGGTCGAGGCGCGCCGCCGTCCTTCCTGCTCGCCTCCGTGCAGAAAAGGCGCCAGCCGCGTCCCTTTCCGGATATAGAGCAGGCCGACCCCTTTGGGACCGTAGAGCTTGTGGGCCGAGGCGCTGACCAGATCGGCGTTGAGGTCCGCAGCGGTAAAGGGAAGGTGGCCGAAGGTCTGGACGGCATCGGTATGGAAACAGATCCCCCGTTCCCGGGCGATGGCGCCGATGGCGGCCACGGGCTGGAGCGTCCCGATCTCGTTGTTGGCGTGCATGACGGAGATGAGGATGGTTTTTTCCGTGATCGCCCGGCGGACGTCCTCGGGATCGACGCGCCCGGTTCCGTCCACGGGCAGAAGGGTGATCCGGAACCCCTCTTTTTCGAGAAAACGGGCGCTTTCGAGAACGGCATGGTGCTCGACGGCGGAGACGATGAGGTGATCGCCTTTTTCCCGGTTCCCGTAGGCAACCCCTTTGAGAGCGAAATTGTCGCTTTCCGTGCCGCCGCTCGTAAAGACGATCTCCGCAGGGGCGGCCCCGAGGAGCGCCGCGAGCTTATTTCTTGCCGCCTCCACCGCCATCCCCGCCTCCTGACCGAAGGCATGGAGGCTCGCCGGATTCCCGAAGACCCTCCCGAAACAGGGGAGCATGGCCGCCAGGACCTGGGGATCCAACGGCGTCGTCGCCGCATAGTCGAGGTAGATCCGCTCTTTTTCCATTACGAGTGGGTCCCCCTCCGGGGCAGCGTCCTGCGGCGTCCGCCCTGGCCTTTCCCCACGGTCCTGCCGATCGAGAGAATCCGGCTGCCGAGACAGCTTCGGCATTCCGCGGCGGTTTCGCGGATGCAGGCTTTGGCTGGATAGATCTCGTAATCGGCGCGATAGGCGACGGGAGTCAGGTTCGGCATGACGATATTGGCGCCCCGGGAAAGACCCAGTTCCCGTCCCTGGGCGAGATTCAGCGTCGCGAGCGCGGTCGTGCTGGGGATGTTCGCCTCGGGACAGAGGAGCCGGGAAAGGGCGATCGTCTTGTAGGTCATCAGCTCCGTGGCCGGGACCTGCTCTCCCGAGGGGGCGCAAAACTTCGCGCCATCCTGTCCCAGGGGCGTTCCCGGATGGGCGATGAAGGGCCCCACGCCGATCATGTCCAGGTCCAGTTCTTGAAAAAGGGCGATGTCCCGCGCCAGATCTCCATAGGTCTGCCCGGGAATGCCGATCATGACGCCGCTGCCGATCTCGTAGCCCAGCGCGGCGAGCTTTCTCAGAATCGCCAGGCGATCCGACCGCCGGTCGGCAAGGGGAGGGTGGATTTGCTCGAAGAGGGCCCGGTTCGAGGTTTCGAAACGCAAAAGATAACGGTCCGCTCCGGCCTCCCGCCAGGCCTTGAGGTCCTCATCGGCGCGTTCGCCGAGGCTGAGCGTGACGGCCAAAGGGGTCTCGCGGCGGATCTGCCGGATGATCCCCGCCATCCAGTCCCGGGTGATCCCCTCGTCTTCGCCGGCCTGCATGACCACCGTGCCGTATCCGTAAGCCACCGCCTCGGCGGCGCAACTCATGATCTCTTCGGCGGTCATCCGGTAACGGGAAAGCTGGCGATTGCCGGCCCGCAGGCCGCAGTAATGGCACTCCCGGCGGCAGCGGTTGGAAATCTCGACGAGGCCCCGGAGGTGCACCTCCTCTCCCACGCTCTGCCGCCGGATTTCATCGGCCCTCTCCCAGAGCCGCGCCAGTTCCTCTTCCCGCTCTTCGCGAAGCCAGGCTTCGATTTCCCTCAGCTCCATCGGCCCCTCACCCTGCCTTTTTATGTTCCCCTTCGCCGTCCTGGGCATTCCAGGCCGAAAGGAGGAAAACCGCGCTCAGGGCCCGGAGATTGGGCCAGAAGGTCACTTCCCCCCGGCCGTCCAGGAAGCGGGCCTGTTCGATCGTGAATCCCTTTTCCCGGCAAAAGGCCGTAAAATCGCTGATGCTCAAGAACCGCACGTTGGGGGTGTCGTACCAGCGGTAGGGAAGGGAGGGGGTCATGGGCGCCCGCCCCCGGAAGAAGAGGGAAAAGCGGGCATTCCAGTGGGCGAAGTTGGGGAACCCGACGATGACCCGGTTCCCGACCCGCAGGGCCTCCTTCAGGAGGAAGAAGGCCTTCCGCACCTCCTGGAGGCTTTGGTTCAGGATGACGTAATCGAAGGAGTGGTCGGGGTATTCCGAAAGGCCGCTTTCGATGTCGCTCTGACAGACCGAGATCCCCTTCCGGACGCATTCGTAGATCGCCTTCTCGTCCAGTTCGATCCCCTGGACCCAGGCGTTCTTGTCCCGCATCAGCAGGTGGATCAGATCGCCCGTGCCGGTGCCGAGGTCGAGGACCCGGGCGCCCGGATCGATCATCTCGAAGATGATCCGATGATCGGGACGGATGTCCTTGCTATTGTTTTTTGTTGCCATTGCCGTTTCCATTTCCGTTGCTATTTCTTTTACCCGCGTAGGTCCGCTCCAGGAAGTGGCGGATCAGGGTCCCCTCGCCTTCCAGTTCCACCAAAAAGGCGTCGTGGCCATAGGTGGATTTCAGTTCGCAGTAGGTGGCATCGACCTGACGGCGCTTCAGGAGCCGGACGATCTCCTGGGACTGGTGCGAAGGGTAGAGCCAGTCGGACTGGAAGGAGATGACCAGAAAGCAGGTGTCGATCCCTTTTGGGGCGATCAGCCGCCCGCCCGAGAGGTCCAGATAATCCATCGCCTTGGTGATGTAGAGGTACGAATTGGCGTCGAACCGCTTGACGAAGTTCGCCCCCCGGTAGCGGAGGTACCCCTCCACCTCGAAGTCGGCATCGAAGTTGAAATTGAACTGGCCCTGCTTGAGCCTCCGGGAGAATTTCTCCTCCATCGACTGGTCACTCATGAAGGTGATGTGACCGATCATCCGCGCGACGGCGAGCCCCTTTTCCGGCTGGCCCGTTTCGTAATAGTGGCCCTCCCGCCAGGCGGGATCGGACATGATCGACTGGCGGATCACCTCGTTGAAGGCGATCTGCTGCGGCGAGTGCTTGAGCGCCGTGGCGATGGGGATCGCGGAGCGAACCCGTTCCGGATAGGAGGCCACCCACTGAAGGGCCTGCATCCCGCCCATCGAGCCGCCGGCCACGCAGAGGAGCTTCTCGATTCCGAGAAAATCGATGAGGCGCCGCTGCGCCGCCACCATGTCGCCGATGGTGATGAAGGGGAAATCGGTCCCGTAGGGCTTCCCGGTCTGCGGATTGACCGAAGCGGGGCCCGTGCTCCCCTTGCAGCCGCCGATCACGTTCGAGCAGATCAGGAAATAGCGGTCCGTATCGAAGGGCTTCCCCGGGCCAATCATGGCGTCCCACCAGCCGGGGCTCTTGTCGCCGGGATAGAACCCCGCGGCATGGGCATCCCCCGAAAGGGCGTGGAGGATGAGGACCGCGTTGGACTTTTCGGCGTTCAGCCGCCCGTAGGTTTCATAGGCGATCGTCACCGGGCCCAGGGTTTCGCCGCTCTCCAATTCCAGCGGCCCGGGAAAGGTAAACTCCTGCGGTGCGACGATTCCGATCGAGTGGCTGCTGTCTACAGGCGCCACTGCCGTTGTTTTTTCCGTTTCCTTTTTTACCATCGTTTCCTTCAACTCATGATCTCATTATCCGCACCGGATAACGCCGTCCCTATTTTCTAAATCAATCCAATTTCTCTTCCCCGCCCCGGGGCGGAGGTGCGTTCCCGAAGGGAAAATGGGGACAGCTCCCCTATTTCCCAGAGGAAAATAGGGGAGCTGTCCCAAATTTTCCTCATCTTTGCAGCGGAGCGAGGAGGTGCAGGGTCGAAAAAAGTTCTTGAGCGCCGAGGGAAGGTACTTCCGTCCCGGGCGAGCCCCCTCACCCCTCCTGAAACAGCCAGGTAGAGAGATACCGCTCTCCCGTATCGGGGAGAACGACGACGATCAATTTCCCCCGGTTCTCGGTCCGCTTGGCCACTTCCAGGGCCGCCCAGAGGGCCGCGCCGCCCGAGATGCCGGCCAGTATCCCCTCTTCCTTCGCCAGCCGCCGCGCCGTGGCGCCTGCGTTCTCGTTGGCCACGGGGATGATCTCGTCGATGATCCCCCGGTTGAGGACGCCGGGGATGAACCCCGCCCCGATCCCCTGGATCTTGTGCGGACCCGGCTTTCCTCCCGCCAGCACCGGCGACCCTTCCGGTTCGACGGCGATCGCCTTGAATCCGGGCTTCTTCGCCTTCAGGACCTCGGCGACCCCCGTCAGGGTGCCGCCGGTTCCGACGCCGGCCACGAGGATGTCCGCCTTCCCGTCCGTATCGGCCCAGATTTCCTCGGCCGTGGTCTTTCTGTGGATCTCGGGGTTCGCGGGATTCTGGAACTGCTGGGGAATGATCGCCCCGGGCGTCGCCGCCGCCAGTTCCTCGGCCTTTCGGATCGCCCCGGTCATCCCTTCGGCGCCCGGCGTCAGGACCACCTCGGCCCCAAAGATCGCCAGCAGCTGCCGCCGCTCCATGCTCATCGTATCGGGCATGGTGAGGATCAGCCGGTAACCCTTCGCCGCCGCCGTGAAGGCCAGGGCGATCCCGGTGTTGCCGCTCGTCGGCTCGATAATCACCGACCCTGGCTTCAGGAGACCCTGCTTTTCGGCGGCTTCGATCATGGCAACGCCGATCCGGTCCTTGACGCTGGAGAGGGGGTTGAAGGACTCCACCTTGACGACCACCGTCGCCGGGCTCCCTGCGGCCATCCGGTTCAGGCGGACCAGGGGGGTGTGACCTACGGTCTTCGTGATATCTTCATAGATCTTCATCGCTTCCTCCTTTTACTAGAGCCAGAGTTCCTGCTGCCTCATTCCCGGATTCCCGCTGGAGTTTACCCTCGCGAAAGCGGGGGCGGGAACGACCTTCTTTCCAATCCTTATTTCCTTCAGGCCGCTGCCTTCTTCAGGGCCTGATCGATATCCGCCTTGATGTCTTCCACAGCTTCGATCCCTACCGAGAGGCGGAGAAAATCGGGCGTCACCCCGGTTTCCGCCTGTTCCCCGGCTGTCAGCTGCTGATGGGTCGTCGAGGCCGGATGGATGACCAGGCTCTTGGCATCGCCGATGTTCGCCAGATGCGACAGGAGCTGCACCGACTCGATGAACCGCTTGCCGGCCGCAAGCCCCCCCTTGATCCCGAAACCCAAGAGCGCCCCGTAATGGCCCTGGAGATATTTCGTCGCCAAAGCGTGGCTCGGATGGTCGGGCAGTCCCGGATAATTCACCCAGGTGACCAGCGGATGCTCCTTGAGGAACCGGGCCACGGCCAGGGCGTTTTCCGAATGCTGCCGCTGCCGGAGCCCCAGGGTCTCCAGCCCCTGGAGGAGCTGGAAGGCATTGAAGGGACTCAGGGCCGGTCCGAGATCCCGAAGCCAGACGGTCCGCGTCCGCAAGGCGAAGGCGATATTCCCCATCCCCGGCAGGTTGCCGAAGGTCTCCCAGAATTTCAAGCCATGGTAACCGGGATCGGGGTCCGTGAATTCGGGAAACTTGCCGTTGCCCCAGTTGAACTTTCCGCCGTCGACAATAACGCCGCCGAGCGTCGTGCCGTGCCCGCCGATGAACTTCGTCGCCGACGTCGTCAGGATGTCGGCCCCGACATCCAGAGGCCGCACCAGGCCGACGCCGACCGTGTTGTCCACCACGAAGGGAATCCCCGCATCGTGGGCGATTTTGGCGATGGCCTCGAAATCGGGGACATCCACCTTGGGGTTGCCGATCGTTTCGGCATAGAGGGCCCGGGTCTTGTCGGTGATCGCCGCGGCAAAGGCCTTGGGGTCTTGCGAATCGACGAAGGTGACCTTACGCCCCAGTTTCGGCAAAGTGTTGTGGAAGAGCTGGTAGGTTCCGCCGTAGAGGTTGTTTCCCGTCACGATCTCGTCGCCGAGGCGCGTAATCGCCAGGAGCCCCAGGGTGATCGCCGCCATCCCCGACGAGACGGCGAGCGCCGCCGTTCCCCCCTCCAGGGCGGCGATCCGCTTTTCGAAGACGTCGGTCGTCGGGTTCATGAGCCGCGTATAGATATTCCCGAAGGCCTTCAGGGCAAAGAGGTCCGCCGCATGGTCCGAATCCTTGAAGACGTAAGAGGTCGTTTGATAGATGGGCACCGCCCGCGCTCCCGTGGCCGGATCGGGAAGCTCTTGACCGGCATGCAGGGCAACGGTATCGACGTTTATTTTCGACATGATCTATTCTCCTTATTCTCAATGCTATTGTTAAGATGATTTCCGTTCGTATGCAATAAAAAACCCGCTGTGTCATCGACGGATCAGCGGGTGACGACGTTCATGTTTTTAAAATGGATCTTCACATGAACAGGCCTCCCCGTCCGGCATAGCGACACATGCACATCATGACCTTGACCCCGTTATTTTCCCGCTTCATCGCACCTTTTCTCCTGCTGCCGCACCACCATTTCGGCAAGCGTCGTGTTTTCCAGTGTCTGCTGCATCCCTTTGGACGCCTCGCCCCAAATATCCCGGGAGATGCAGGAGGCGGCCCGTTCGCAAAGCGAGGGGTTGTCCACGCAATCCACAAGACACAAAGAGCCTTCCAGAACCTGGAGGATCTCCTTGAGCGAAATGGTCTCCGGCGCTTTTCCCAGGAGGTACCCCCCATGGGCGCCCCGCTGGGAGTTGATCAGCCCCGTCGTCTTGAGGGGGTTGATCAACTGACCGAGATATTTCTCCGAGATCCCCTGACGGCCGGCGATATCCTTGAGAAAGATCGGCCCGTTCCCATAATGGAGGGCCAGATCGAGCATCAATCTCACGCCGTAGCGGCCCCGTGTCGATAGTTTCATTTCCTGCGGCTTGCCTCGATCCCTACTTTTTCTACTATTTTGGTAGGAATTATATCCATGCCGGCGGCAGTGTCAAGCAGATTTTGAATTTATATTTATAGCAATATGATTTTCAGCGGTTATCTATCCACCTTGACTTCCCGCCCCCTTTCGATTAGAGAATTTCTTCTTTCCCGGGCGATGAGGATTCATTATGTCGATTGATGCGCAGCGCCGCAAAGAGCGGGTTGCCCTGCTCTCCGTCGTCTCCAATACGACGCTGGTGGTCTTGAAACTCGCGGTCGGTCTGCTGATCGGATCGGTTTCCGTCATCTCCGAGGCGATCCATTCGGGCGTCGACCTGACGGCCGCCGTGATCGCCTTCTTCTCGGTCAAGACCTCCAGCCTCCCGGCCGACGGCAAGCACCCCTTCGGCCACGGCAAGATCGAAAACATCTCCGGAACCGTCGAAGCGCTGCTCATTTTTATCGCCGCGGGGTGGATCATCTGGGAGGCCGTCGGAAAACTGCTGAGGCCGCAAGCCGTGGAAACCGTCGGCTGGGGCATCGGCGTGATGCTCCTGTCCGCCGCCACCAACGCGGGGGTCGCCCGGATGCTGTTCAAGGTGGGCAAGGAAACGGATTCCGTCGCCCTGATGGCCGACGGCTGGCACCTCCGGACCGACGTCTACACCTCGGCCGGGGTCATGGCAGGTCTGGCCGTCATGTGGGGCGGAGAGAGCCTCTTCCCGGGAAAGCATTTCCACTGGCTCGACCCCCTGGCGGCCATCGGCGTCGCCCTGCTCATCATCAAGGCCGCCTGGGAGTTGACCCGCCAGTCGGCCGGCGGCCTCATGGACGAGACGCTCCCGCCTGAGGAGGAAACCGAGATCCGCCGGCTGATCGCAGCCCATTTTCCGGTCATCCACGGCTATCATCAACTGCGGACCCGCAAGGCCGGCCCCTTCCGTTTCGTCGAGGTCCACATCCAGGTGGACGGCCAGATGTCCGTCGAAACCGCCCACCGGCTCAACCAGGAGCTCGTCCGGGAAATCCGGGAACGGTTCCCGCACGTCACCGTCACGGTCCATACCGAGCCCTACAGCGGCCTTTGCGGCGCGAAGTGCCTGTCCGGCTGTCTCCTGCCCGAGGAGGAGCGAAACCGCCTCCAGCGAAACCCCCGGAAGTGATCCAAAGACAGGGCTGACCGGAAGGGCAACGCAAGTCCCGCCCCCGGGCGGGAACCTTCGCGGCTATTCCGATTCCCCCCAGATGGCGACACGATTGCGCCCCGCATGCTTGGCCTGATACTGGGCATGATCGGCGCGATCCACCAGCGTCTTCAGGTTGGGATCGTTCGGCTGCAAAACGGAAATGCCGATGCTCACGGTAATCTTGAGAACAACGGACGGGGCGTTGCCATTGGCCGGGGAACTCAGAACGGAGAGGTTGGCAATGGATCGGCGGAGTCGCTCGGCGATCTGAACCGCTTTGGGAAGCTGCGTTTCCGGCAGGATCAGGACGAACTCCTCGCCTCCGTAGCGGCCCGCCACATCGATTCCGCGGATGTTCTGCCGAAAGCAGTCGGCCAACTCCCGCAAGACCTGATCGCCGACGCCGTGGCCATAGGTGTCGTTCACCTGCTTGAAATGGTCGATATCGAACATCAGCACCGCCAAAGACCGCTTGAAGCGCAGGGCCCGTTCGAATTCCCGTTCGCCGAGATGGAAGAATCCGCGCCGATTGAACAGTCCCGTCAATTCGTCGGTCACGGCAATCTGTTCGATCTGGTTGTAGAGACGGGCGTTCCGGATGGCGATCGCGGCCTGGGTCGCGAACATATCGAGCATCTCCACATCGCCCTGGGCGTAGCGGTGCGTAGGCGGCGCCATGATATCCAGAACGCCGAGAAATTCGTCCCCCCAGCGAATCGGCGCCCCCACGAGCGCCCGGGACGGCATGGCGTCGTATTCCCGAGACCGCCCCTCCCAGGAACGGTAGTCGTTGACCACGAGCGGTACGCCCTTTGCCCATACCTGGCCGACGAACCCCTTGCCCAACTGACGGGTCGCCTTTCCCGCGAAGAGCGGCGTGCCGGCGCTCGCCGCCCTCTCCAGCAGCTGGGATTCCGCCTGGTAAAGATAACAGTGGCAGGCCGTGCCGCCGATCAGGGTCAGAGCGCGCTGTACCAGTGAATGGAGCAACGTGTCCAGGTTGAGCTCGGCGGTGAGCTCCATGCTCGTCTGGTGCAATGCCGCCAGCTGTCCGGCGCGGGTCTCGTTTTCTTCCCGTATCCGCTTGCTTTCGGTGATGTCTTCGGTCACCACGATGGTCCTCGTCGGCGGCTGACCGGCTTTGCTGAGCGGCGAGACGGTGATGCTCACCCAGATGATCACGCCGTCTTTGCGGATATAGCGTTTCTCCAGCGTATAGCTTCTGATCTTTCCCGCCACCAGCAGCGCCATCTTGTCTTCATGGAGGTGGCGATCCTCGGGATGGGTGACCTTAAGCGACGTGGTGGCGAGCAACTCCTCCTCCGTCATGCCGAGGATTTCGCAATAACGCCGATTGACCGTCAAAAACCGGCTGGTCTCGATCTCGGTCTCGGCCACGCCGACCTCCGCCCGGTCGAAGAGAATCCGGAAACGCGCCTCGCTCTCCCGAAGTGATTTTTCGGTCATCCGGAGATCCGCAAAAAGCTGGGCGCCGGCGATCGCCCCGGCGATCTGCTCCCCGATCCGCCGCGCCAGGCTGAGGTCCTCTTCCGTGTAGGCATTGGGCTTCTTCGACCGAAAATCCAGGACGCCGATCGCCTCGTCCCTGGCGATCAGGGGAACGCTGAGAAAGGACCGAACGCCGGCGCGGTAGTTTTCGACCAGCGTGGGGAATTGGGCGGCCAGATCTTCAATGTTTTGCGGGTTGACCAGGAGACCCGTCCGGGAAAACATGAGCAGCTCATTGAGCGTTCCCGCCAGGGGGAAACGATCGCCCCGGTTGCGGCCGGCAATGCTCATCCCGAAGGCATAGGCTATCTTGACGGTGCTTTCCGAGCCATTGCACAGGGCGATCCCGAGCCGGTCGAAGGGGATCAGCTTGCGCACCTCCACGGCAAGCCGTTCATACACCTCGTCGACCTCCAGGCTGGAACTGACGACCCGGCCGATCTCGGCGATGATGCCCATTTCCTTGGCAAGCCGCGAGGCGATCTCCTGGTTCAGCCGCAGGACTTCCTCCGCCCGTTTGCGTTCCGTGATATCCTCGACGACCGCGATCACCCGCTCGGGCTTTTCCCCCTCCTTCCAGAGGGACGAAGCGGAGACGGTGACCCAGATCACGGCGCCGTCTTTCCGGATGTAGCGCTTTTCCAGAACGTAGTTCCTGAGCTTCCCTGCCACCAAAAGAGCCATCTTTTCCTCGTGGAGATGGCGATCTTCGGGATGGGAAATCTCCGGAACGGTGGTGGACAGCGCTTCTTCTTCCGTCATGCCGAGCAGTTCGCAGTGGCGCCGGTTGATGGTCAAAAAACGCCCCGTCCGGATGTCCACCTCGGCCACGCCGACCGCCGCCTGTTCGAAGAGGGGACGGAACCGCCTTTCGCTTTCCCGAAGCGACTGCTCCGTTTTTTTGAGGGCGGCAAAAAGCTGCGCCGCGGCGATGGCCCCGGCGATCTGCTCGCCGATCCGCGTGGCCAGCCGGAGGTGGTTTTCGTTGTATTGATGGGGTATCCGGGAACGGAAATTCAGGGCGCCGATCATCTCATCCCGAGCGACCAGCGGGGCGAAGATGTAGGAGCGGTAGCCCGCCCGATAACTGTCGGCCAAGGTGGGATACTCGGCAACCAACGCTTCGCAGCTTTCCTTGTCGATGATCTGACCGGCCCGGGTCTCGATGAGCCGTTCGTTGAGCGACCCGGCAAGCGGCAACCCCTCTCCCTTCCGGCGACCGGCCAGCTCCGGTCCCAGGGCATACGTGATGGTGACCCGTTTGGTCTTGGGATCGTTCAAACTGACGGCCAGGTGATCGAAGGGGATGAGTTTGCGCACCTCGGCGGCAAACCGCTCGTACACTTCATCGATGTCCAATGTGGAACTGATCACCCGTCCGATCTCGGCGATGACGGCCAATTCATCGGCCGCATGCCGGGAGGCTTCCCGGCGTTGGCGCAACGGTCCCTCGGCCCGCAGCCGCTTGAGGCTGCCGCGAGCGACGGGGGCTTTACGGCCTTTGTCGGATTCCATGGTGACACCCTCCATATGGACAGGGTCGCAAGAATAACCGCTACTTTTTCACTTCTTTTCCGCGATTTTGGCCCACGAATCGCGCAGGGTGACGGTCCGGTTGAACACCGGCACGCCTAAGGCCGCGTCGGAATCGACGCAGAAATAACCGAGTCTCTCGAACTGGAAGCGGCTTCCCGGCGCCGCCGCGGCGAGGCTGGGCTCCAGGCGGCATTCGCCTAAGGTCTCCAGGGATTTGGGGTTCAGATGGGTCATAAAATCGGCCTCCCCTGCCAGAGGATCGGGAACGCCGAACAACCGGTCGTAAAGGCGCACGACCGCCGGAACGGCATGGACGGCCGAGACCCAGTGGATCGTGGCATTGACCTTGCGTCCGTCGGGGGCAAAGCCGCTCTTCGTCTCCGGATCATAGGTGCAGTGCACCTCGGTCACCTCGCCCGTGGCCGGGTCCTTGACACAGGAGACGCAGGTGATGAAGTAGCCGTAGCGCAGCCGCACCTCCCTGCCCGGCGAGAGGCGGAAGAATTTCTTCGGGGGATTTTCCTGAAAATCGTCCTGCTCCACATAGAGGACCCCGGAGAAGGGGACCTTGCGGTTGCCCATCTCCGGCTTCTGGGGGTGATAGGGGCAGTCGAACGCCTCTTCCTTCCCCTCGGGGTAGTTGTCGATCACCACCTTGAGGGGCCTCAGGACGGCCATCACCCGCGGCGCCTTTTCGTTGAGATCGTCGCGGACGCAGTTTTCCAGAAGCGCCATGTCGATCATGCTGTCGTTCTTGGAGACGCCGATCCGCTCGCAGAAGGTCCGGATCGCCTCGGGGGTGTACCCCCGGCGGCGCATCCCCGAGAGGGTCGGCATTTGCGGGTCATCCCAGCCCGTGACGATCCCCTTTTCCACCAGCTCCAGGAGCTTGCGCTTGCTCATCACCGTGTAGCTCAGGTTCAGACGGGCAAACTCGATCTGCCGGGGACGGGGCGCCGCGACCAACTGATTGAGAAACCAGTCGTAGAGCGGCCGGTTGTTCTCGAATTCGAGGGTGCAGATCGAATGGGTAATCCCCTCGATATAATCGGAGAGGCAATGGGCGAAATCGTACATGGGATAGATGCACCAGCGATCCCCGGTTCGATAGTGATTTTCCCGCTTGATCCGGTAGATGATCGGATCGCGGAGGGTGATGTTGGGCGAGGCCATGTCGATCTTGGCCCGCAGGGTCCGGGCCCCCTCTTGGAACTCGCCGGCCCGCATCCGCTGGAAAAGATCCAGGTTCTCGGCCACGCCACGGTTCCGGTAGGGGCTCTCCTTGCCCGGCTCCGTCAGGGTTCCCCGGTATTCGCGCATCTGGTCGCCGCTCAGGTCGCAGACATAGGCTTTGCCGGCCCGGATCAGCTCAAGGGCGTAGGCATAGATCCGTTCGTAGTAATCGGAGGCGTAATAGAGGCGATCCTGCCAATCGAACCCGAGCCACTTCACATCCCGGATGATCGATTCCACATACTCCATGCTTTCGCCGAGCGGGTCCGTATCGTCCAGGCGCAGGTTGCAGGTCCCGCCGTACTGGGCGGCGATCCCGAAATTGAGGCAGATGGACTTGGCGTGGCCGATATGGGGATAGCCGTTGGGCTCGGGCGGGAAGCGGGTGGCCACAGGCCCCTGTAGCTTGCCGGTGCTTATCTCTTCATTGATGATCTCCCTGATAAAATCAGAGGGAACCGATGCATTGGTCTGGTCCATACCTTGAATGCCCTTTCTCCTTCCGTGCCGGCGTTGAAATGGGTCGTTTTCTCATTTCAACAACCCTGTATTAAGGTCGTGTCCCGGGAAAGTACACAATAATTGCTCCGATGTCCATACGGACAGTGAAAATATTTCAAAAACCGTCGATACCGACTCCCTTGAGATTTGCCAAACGGTCGGCGAGAAGATCGATATCCTCCTTTCGGTTGACGATGCTGCCGTGCTGCGGGGCAATCAGCTGCACGTCCAGCCCGCTGATGACGTTCATGGCCCACTGGAGAGATTTTTCGGAGGGCATCACCCGCTTATGGAACTCCATGATGTCCGACAAAGGGCAATGGGGTCGCCGACTTTGGCAGCGACGGGTATCGGAACAGCGCCGGCATTCCGCATCCAGTTTTAAGAAGAGGTCCCACTCCTGCGAGAGGCTCCCAAAAAGATCGCTCGTAAAAAGGGTCTTCGTTCTCGGATCATAGGTGACGAAGCTGCCGGCGGAATGGGCAAAGGGGGTCTTGAAAAATTGCAGGACCCGACCGTTCACCGAAAAAGTCAGGCCGTACTCGTCCACCGATCTCAGCAGGCGGCGCTTCTCCCTTTCGAGGTAATAGCTCAGGAAAATATTGTTAGTGGGGTCGGAGAGGATCTCCAGGTCCGGGCTCGCGCAAAGATCGACCATGTTGGACATGGAACCGCACAAATCGGGGTCCGGATGCTGATAAATGAGCGCCGCGATCTGCTCGGGAGAGATCCCCGTCTGCATAATCTTCAGCATAACCACCGGAAAATCGGGACGGCTGCCGGCATCGATGACCGCGGCCCGGCCATCTTCCACGATCAGGTAGGGGTTGCAATGGAAATTGGTCTCTTCATCATGAAAACCCACCCAATAGATCCGCTCGGCGATCTCCACCGGCCGGTCATAGCCTTGCTTCGGGATCTGTAGTTCCATGGCTCTCCCTCAAAACGAAATAGGCCTTCATGCTGGCCTTGTGTTTCAGGGCAATTTCCCCTCTTGCCTCAAATTCAAAGCGGTCACGGGCTCTCAGATAGGTTTCGTGCGAGATGTTCACCCGGCCCGGAACCCCGGCAGATTCGAAGCGGGAAGCGATATTGACATGGTCGCCGAAGATGTCGAACTGCATTCGCTCCTTCCCGACGACGCCGGCCATGACCGTGCCGGTATGGATGCCGATGCGGAGGCGCAGGGTCTGGATATGGCTTCTATTGAAGGCATCCACCATTTCGAGCATTGCCAGTCCCGTCTTGACGGCCAGGGCCGGGTGTTCCTCATCGGCCTGCAAGGCGCCGAAAACGGCCATGTAGGCGTCGCCGATCGTCTTGATTTTCGTTCCCCGGAAACGGAGGACCAGATCGTCCATCTCTCGGAAAAGACAATCGAGCAGTTCGACCAACCGCTCGCCGGAGAAGCCCTCCGTCCAGCGGGTGAAACCGGCAATATCGGCAAAGAGAATCGAACAATCGCAGGCCCGGGGGGCAAATCGCCCCCGATCCTTGATTTCATCGGCCACCTCGGCCGGCAGGGTGTTTTTCAGCAGGCCGTCCAGCCGTCTTTCCAGGGCTACGTACTGGCGGATGAGTTCCTTGAGCAGCCGTTTCTGGACACCGTCGTCTTGGGTCGTCGCCAAGGAACGGAGATAGTCCAGGAGCGCCGGATCGTCTGCCGGGGCTTTGCAATACCTTCGGGAGAGGGTTTCGCTGGACATGGACGCACCTGTTGTTGGCCTCCGGGAGGCATAACGGATCCGACGCGTTACTGTAGATCATCAGCCCCGTAAAAACAATGGCGAATGACCAAGGCGCAGCGACGATCTTTTTCCGGCTACCTGCCTTCCCGGATCCTCCGGAAGTACTCCGCCCGGCACGCCGTTTCGATCTCGAAGAGCCGCGCAAAGGCTCCGTTGAAGTCTTTGTCTCCTGCGGTAAAGACGCCGTGGCCGTAGACGATGACGCCGTCCTGCTCCTGAAGAACGGGCGGCACGGTTCGGCAGAGACCGTAGCGGCCGGTGCCCACCTCGCCGGGAACGATGGGCGTCCCCCCGGCAGCGCGCGCCTCGGAGCAGCGGATATGACAAAAGCCGCGTTCGGGACAGTCCCTCCGATCGCAGTCCAGGGAGAGAACGACGGAAAAACGGGGGTGGCCGTGGAGGACGCAATGGCGCCCCGTGTACAGGACGATCTGGCGGTGGGCGGACAATTCGCTCGATGCCGTGATCCCCGCACAGGAGGAACCGTCGAGCGGCACCGCATCGATGCATCCCGCCAGTTCGTCTAAGGAACTGCCCGTCTGGCTGATGTAGAGGATCTTGCCAAAGAGGTAGGAAAGATTTCCGAAATAGGAATCGACCAGCCGATAGGCCACCGTCGCCCGCCCCGCCTCTTCCATGGCGCTCAAGACCTCGTCCTCGGTGGAAAAGGGTCCCGTCCTCAACGGCGGCGGCGGCTCTCCGGCCGGGTCGAGATGGGCCACGGCGCGGCGAAAGGCCGTCTCCTGGTCTTCCGTCACCCGCCCGTGCCGAAAATCGGCCAGATAATCGGCGAAGAACTTGACGAAGCAGGCAAAGCAGACCGAGCAGAAGGTGATGAACGCCTGCTCCGGACTCACGGTGCCGAAGGTGACGACGCCCCGTCCCGGGACGATGACGCATTTGCGCTCCTTCAGGGCCGCTAAGAGCGCCTCAGCCTCGAAGGAGCGCACCACGGGCAGGTCATGGAAGAAGGTCCGCGTCTCCGTGTCCATGGGAAAGATCGCCTCCTCCGCCTGGTCAGCCAGATAGGCGATCACCGTTCGGTAGGGCTCGGCGGGCCGGCAAAAGAGCAGCGATTGGATGCTGAGGCCCCGGAAGAGCGCTTCCAGAATCGGACGCGCCGGGTCCTCGCGGTTCCAGAGAATCTCGGCATCGACGGCGCCCCACAGCGGCGCGCCTTTTTCCGCATATCCGGCGGCGACCAGTTTCTCCGCATATTTTTCGATCAGCGCGTCCATGGCAGCCCCAGTTCCTTCGCCTTGGCCAGCGTCGGCAGCCCCTGGGCATCGAGCCCCCGGACGGCGTAGTAGCGTCCTCTCGCCTCCAGAAAGGCCGCCCGGTCGAGAGGCGGAACGGCGATATGCCCTCCCGAGGTGCCCGGCGAGCGGAAGAAGCGCTCCGGGAGGTCGTCGGCGGCGGCGGCAAAGCCGTTGGCCGCATTCATCATCCGTTCCCGATAGACGATCCGCTCCCCGATCCTGAGCAGGTCTTGGGCGGAAACCGGCATCCCGGTCACGGCCCGCAAGGCCCGGGCATACTCTTCGAGAGAAGCGGCAAAAAAAATGAATTTGCAGGTCGTGAGCGAATCGATCGCGGCGTTCATGTCTTCGGCGATGCGGATGATCCGCGCCTTGCCGCTGAAGCTCATCCGGTCGGTGGCCACGGGTTTCCGGAGAATCTCGTGAGAGATGGGATAGGCCCGCAGATGGCAGCCGCCGCGCGTGGAAGTCGCGTAGGCCAGGGCCATTCCGTAGGCCCCGCGCGGGTCGTAGGCGGGCAGCTCCTGCCCTTTGACGACAATGGCGCATTCGACCCGCCCGCGGGCACCGGCATAGGCGGCGGACCCTCTTCCCAGCTCGGCGCCGATCCCCCGGCCCCGGCCGATCGCCTCCAGGAGGGAAAGAATCTCGGCAGGGGAGAGTCGCACGCCTTCGATCTCGGCATGACAGGCCAAAGTGGCAGCCGCGGAGATCGTATCCATCCCGAGGTCGTTGCAGAGGCGATTCGCCTGGACCGCCAGATCGAGATCCTCGTTCTCCAGAAGGGCGGTGAAATGGGAGAGGGACTCGAATTCCGGCAAAGGCGTTCCGTCGGCCCCCATCTTCTTGCAGAGGATCGGACAGCCGCGGCAGCCGGTCTTCTTCGGACGGTACCGTTCGCGCAGGGCCGGGGCGTTGAGCGCAGGCGCCGCCGGAAAGAGGGTCCTACGGAAGTTGGCCGTCGGCATCATCCTTCGGGCGTGCGTCAGATCGTAAAGGGCCGGGGTGCCGAACTCGGCGATTCCGAATTCGCCGAAAATCGCCGGCGAGGCGGCCAGGAGACGGCGAATGTCCTCGACGGCGTCCGCCAGCTCCTCGGAATCGGCAATGGCGGTCTTTCCCTGGCCCGAAACGGTGACATATTTGAGCTGCTTGGCGGCAAAGGCGAGCCCCAAGCCGTTGCGGCCCGCCGCAAAATGGCCGTCCACGACGAGATTTGCGAAGGCGACGCCGCTTTCCGCCGCCGGCCCCGTCACGGCCGCCCCCCCCTTTCCCTTGAGGCGGGCAAAGATCTCGCCGACGGGGAGCCCCACGAGCGCCGTCGCGTCGGTCACGGCAACCCGATCGCCGTCGATCTCGATGCCGCAGGGACGGGGGGCCCTTCCGGTGACGACGATCCCGTCCCAGCCCGCCTTCTTCAGGAGAGTCCCGAAACTCCCGCCCACGGAACAGTCGCCCACGGTGCCGGTCAGCGGCGAACGGGACATGAAGGTCATCCGTCCCGACGTCGGCGCCGGGGTGTCGACGAGCGGACCGGTGAAGAGGAGCAGGGGCATCTCCGGATCGTCCCAAGGACGCGTCACTTCCGGAAAGAGATAATAGCCGGCCATTCCCCGGCCGCCCAGATTCTCCCGATAGACCTCCGGGGGCGGGCATTCGCTTCCCCTTTCTCCCGTAGTCAGGTTAATCTTCAGTATTTTTCCGCACCACCCGTTCATCGCATCCCCATTGCCCGACTCGGCAGCGAAAGGAACCGCCCTTCGGCTGCCCCATCCCGCCGCTATTCTCTACCGCTAGGGATGAGGTTCGGCGCCATCCCTCGCGCATCTTATACCATCAAAAGCAAGAAAAAGTATCCGCTTCATTCCCCGATGATCTTGACCAACACCCGTTTCTTTCGTCTCCCGTCGAATTCTCCATAGAAAATCTGCTCCCAGGGACCGAAATCGAGCTTGCCGTTGGTAATCGCCACGACCACTTCGCGGCCCATGATCTGTCTTTTGAGATGGGCGTCCCCGTTGTCCTCGCCGGTTCGGTTGTGCCGGTAGCGGTCAATGGGTTCGTGAGGGGCGAGCCGCTCCAGCCAGTCGTCATAGTCCTGATGGAGACCAGCTTCGTCATCGTTGATGAAAACCGCGGCGGTAATGTGCATCGCGTTGACGAGGAGCAGCCCCTCGGCAATCCCGCTTTCCCGCAGGCAGCGTTCCACCTCCGGGGTGATGTTGACAAAGCCCCTCCGGGAGGGGACGTTGAACCACAGTTCTTTTCGATAGGATTTCATCGCTTCCGAGCTCCTCAAACCAATTCAAAGAAAAATAGGGTAGCTGTCCCCCTATTTTATGTAAAGCGCCGTCATATCCATGACGTTGGTTCCCGTGGGACCGGTCACGATCAGGTCCCCTGTTTCTTGAAAGAAGCGGTAAGAATCGTTTCGAGCCAGGCCGGCGGCGATGGAAAGGCCGAGGGACTGCGCCTTTTCCCAGCTTTTCCGGTCCACGATGGCCCCGGCAGCGTCAGACCGGCCGTCGATCCCATCCGTCCCTGCACTGAGAAAAACGAACCGCGGGTTGTCCCGGATCTCGCCGAGGGCGGCGAGCGCCATCTCCTGGTTCCGGCCGCCCCTCCCGTCCCCCCGGAGGGTCACTGTCGTCTCGCCGCCGAAGAGAAGGCAGACCGGCGGGGCAAAGGGCTTCCCCGTCGCCGCGATCTTCTCGCCAAGGGCCATGATTGCCTTGGCCGCCTTTCGGGCTTCGCCCCGGAGGCGGGAAGTCATGATCCGGGCCGGGATCCCCAGGGCCAGGGCCCGCTCCTCGGCCTTCCTGAGCAACTGCCCGTTGCTCCCGATGAGAACATGGTCGATCAGCCGATTCGGCGTCTTGGGCGTCTCTGCCAGTTCCCCGGCGAGTCCCTTTTCCACGACCTGCCGGACGGTTCCGGGGACCGTCTCCCACAGGCCGTATTTTTTCAGGACCGTCAGGACATCGCCGTAGCCGGAACGGTCGAAAAACAGCGGCGCCGAGCCGATCGCCTCCAGATCGTCGCCGATGACGTCGGAAATCGCAAGAACGATTCCCCGGGCCTGCGAGAGCCGGCCGAGCCTCCCCCCCTTGACGAGGGAAAGGTGCTTCCGGACGATATTCATCTCCCCGATGGGAACGCCTCCCGCCAGGAGCGCCTTCGCCAGCGTCTGCATCTCGTCCAGCGTGATCGGCGCCACCGGCTTCTCGACAAGGGCCGAACTACCGCCGGAAAGGAGATAGATGAAAAAGTCGTCCGGGGCAAGAGAGGCGATCTTTTCCCGCAGACGGTCGGCCGCCTGGAGGCTCTTTTCCGAAAGAAGGGGATGGGAGCTTTCCCAAACGTCGATCCCGTCGAGCGCAGCCGCATAAGGGGAAACGATCAGACCGCCCGTGATCCGGTCGCCCAGCAGGGCCTTGACCGCCCGGGCCGTCTCGACGGCGGCCTTGCCGCTCCCGAAGAGATACACGTTCCGGTAGCGGGCCAGGGGATAGACCTTGCCCTGAATCGAAAGGACGCCTGCCTCGTAGCGCAGGGCCTCCCGGACCAGGTTCCCGGGGAGCACCGCGGCAAGCGCCTCTTTGAACAGGGTAAGCAGCTTTTCTCTGTCGGTCATCGCGCCTCCCGCAAACACCGGACCGGTCGCTGCATCTTTAGCCTCTCACTCCCCGACAAAAAGAGGAACCGGGCAGAAGCGCCCCACATCGACCAGTCCCCGGTCGGTCAGCTTCAGCTCCGGGATGACCGGCAGGGCGAGAAAGGAAAGGGCCATGAAGGGTTCGGCGAGCGGCGATCCCAATTCGGCGGCGGCCCGGCGCAACGCCTTCCACCCCGCGGCGACCTCGGCCAGCGGCCGGTCGGACATGAGGCCGGCGATCGGCAGCGGCAATCCGGCCACCACCTTGCCTTTGCACACCGCCGCGAGCCCCCCCTGCATCGCCTCGACGGCCTTGATCGCCCCGTAAAGGTCGTCGTCGTTCCCGCCCACGGCGATGATATTGTGCGAATCATGGGCCACCGACGAGGCCAGGGCGCCCTCCTTGAGGCCGAACCCCTGGACAAAGCCGATGCCGATCCGCCCCGTTCCCCGGTGACGCTCCACCACGGCGAGCTTCAGAATGTCCCGGGAAACGTCGGAAGTCACGACCCCCTTGCGGAGCGTCGGTTCGCAGAAGAGTTGCCGCGTCAAGATCTGGTCGGGGATCAGGCCGATCACCCGGATTCGCCCCCCGGCCTCGGGAACGGCCAAGGCCTCGGGGCCGAAGGGACGGATATGCATCGCGCCGGCCGGCCCGCAACCCCTAGGTCGAGTATCCTCTGAAACCGGCGTTTCGGCGTCGAAAACCTTTTTCCCCCCTTTGATCACGCTGCGCACCCGAACCGGCTTCAGCGACGAAAGGAGCAGCAGGTCGGCCCGGTATCCGGGGGCCACGGCGCCGACGTCCCGTAGGCCGAAGTATTCGGCCGTGTTCAAGGTGACCATCCGGATCGCTTCGACGGGTGCCATCCCCCCGGCCATGGCCATGTCGAGCAGGTGGTCCAGATGGCCTCTTTCCAGCAGGTCGTGGGGATGGAGATCGTCGGTGACCAGCAAGCAGCGGCGGCCGTTCCGGGCATTGACCAGGGGGAGCAGCGTTTTTAAGTTCTTGGCCTGCGTCCCCTCGCGGATCATCAGGTGCATCCCCAGGCGGAGCTTCTCCCGTGCCTCGGCAAGCCTTGTGCATTCATGATCCGAACCGATGCCGGCGGCGATGTAGGCGTTGAGATCCCGTCCGGTCAGGAAGGGGGCATGTCCGTCCCGCACCCCGCAGGTTTCGGCGGCCAGTTTCTCCAGCACCGGCTCGCTGCCGTATAGAACGCCCGGGTAGTTCATCATCTCGGCAAGGCCCAGGACCCGTTTGACCCGGCGCAGCGGCGCCAGATCGGACGCCGAAAGCGACGCCCCCGCGGTCTCCAGGTCCGTTGCCGGAACGCAGGAAGGCAGGAGAAAATAGATATCGACGGGCAGCCCTTGACTGGACTCAAGCAGGTACCTTATCCCCGCAACGCCCATGATATTGGCGATCTCGTGGGGATCGGCCATGATCGCCGTCGTCCCCCGGGCAAGAACCGCCCCGGCCAAGGCCGCCGGTGCCAGGAGCGTGCTCTCCAGATGCATGTGGCCGTCCATGAAGCCTGGGCTGATGAAGCAGTCGCGGCTATCGATCACTCGGGGGCCGTTATAGCGGCCGATACCGGCGATCCTATCGCCGGCAATGGCGACGTCCGCCCTAAGGATCTCGCCGGAAAAGACATTGACGACCCGACCGCCCTTCAGAACCAGATCGGGCGCTGTCTCCCCCCGCGCCACCCGGATCACCCGCTTCAATTGTTCAACCCGTTTCATGCTTCTTCCTGTCGGCGCCTGATTGCACCCCCCCGCCGCAGCGGTTTCAATGGCGGCAAAATATAGGGGTTCGGGAACGAAAGTCAAATGAATTTCATGGGAACCCGGGGATGAAAACCGATTCGCCGTTGACAAACGCCTCCCAGCGCGTTAAGGTCCCCTCAAGATCGCGTTAAGGATCATGTTCTTTGCTCCTCGCTGCCGGCAAGAGCCGGAGACAGTGAGAAAATGATCAGACTGCCGCCAGCGATCCGATCGCCCCGACATCCCGCTTCAGCGCCAACCGAACAGACAGGCAAGGAGATTTTCATGCGGATCGTGACCCGTCCGGAGGAAGAAACCCGCGCCACTGAAGGCCAGCCGGATCTCCTCGCCCGCCACGTGGTCTTCGATACGGAAACCACCGGCCTTTGGCCCAGGCGCGGCTGCCGGCTCATCGAAATCGGGGCAGTCGCCGTCGAAAAGGGCGTCATCGTCGGGGAATTCACGAGCCTGATCGACGCCGGAGTCCCGATCCCGGTCGAAACACAGGCCATTCACGGGATCAGCGAAGAGATGCTCGAAGGCCAGCCGAAGCCTGAAGAACTCCTCCCCCGTTTTGCCGAATTCATTGCCGACAGCGTCCTTGTGGCCCACAATGCCGCCTTCGACATCGGCTTTCTCCGCCACGAATTCGCCCGCCTGGGCATGTCCCTTCCCCACCGGCACCTCTGCACCCTGGCGCTGAGTCGGCGCCGCCTTCCCCGTCTTCCCGACCACACCCTGGCCACCGTCTACCAGCATCTCTTTCCCGAGGCCGACTTTCTCCGGCAGAACCACCGCGCCCTCGACGACGCCCGAATGACGGCGGAAATATGGCTGAAAATGGTGGGAGGTGAACCATAAGCTACCGGTCATCATATTTGAGGTCGTCGTTCTAGCGCTTTTAGAGCCGTCATTCCCGCGGCTCCATTGTCATTCCCTCTATGTTGAAAAGCAAGTTTCTTTTTCAACAAAGGGGTAAAGTTTCTGTTCTTTGAAATCGCAATCCTTAAATCAGCCTTCTATGTGCAGACATGCCCGGAGGCAGCTGCATGATCTCAATCAGAGAATAAGGTGTGGGCACGTAACCTGCGAAATGACAGACATCATCATCAAGATGAGCTGTAGGAGTGACACTACGCTGCCCACGATTCTGCGATTATCGGATTGCATACTAATACTCTTCTCTACGCTGCCAGGGATGAAACATACCGGCACCGGTTGTTCAAGACGAATCTGATTCGATTGAGCACCTTGCGAGCGATCTTCACGATCGCTTTGGTCTTGAGAGTTCTTTTACAGAAGTCATGATAAGCCAAGGCCAAGGCCGGGTCCTTTCGAACGGCCACCCAAGAGCATTCGATCAGCAGGGAGCGAAAAACCGGGTTGCAACGGCGGGTCATGTCACCCGTGCCTTGTTTCTCTCCACTGGCATGTGTATCCGGGGTGAGCCCCACATATCCGCAGAGTTTGTCGAGCGACGTGAAACGTTCCAAGTCGACAAGTTCCGTGAGGAAGACCATAGCGCTCAAGGTACTGATGCCCGGGACGGATCTCAGCAGTTGTACGCGATCTCGATACTCGTCGGTGCGGGATAAAGCGAGAATATCCCGATCCAATTGGGCGAGAATTTGGCGCAAATGGATCAGTTCTGACAGATGCGCTTTCATGGCCAAATGACCGCTTTCACGTTCCAACTGCAATGTTTCCAGGGAACGGATGAAATTGCGGGACCAACTGCGAAAGATGTCGGGCACGGGAATGCCATAAAAGTGGAGAAGAGATTTGATCTGATTTTTGCAGCGGGTTTGCTTGCGGACCATGGCCTGGCGGGTCCGGATCAGGCTTCGGTCCTCTACCATTGCCCTGGACGGGACATAGATCCCTTCCAGTTCTCCATTCCGGAGACCGCGGGCAAGCTTACGGCTGTCGCTTCGGTCGCCTTTGCGGGCCCGCTCCTTGTCTCGGGTTGGAATGTCGGCTGGATT
>JAKAFS010000098.1 GCA_021817825.1 Deltaproteobacteria bacterium
GTGCTCACGGTCTCCTTCACGATCCACCTCGAGCGGCCGATCGCGGAGGGCCTGCTGCGCGCGACGGGCCTCGTGGTCTTCGAGGCCAAGCGCATCTTCGTCGCCGAGTCGCGCCTCTGCGACGCGGACGGCCGCGAGCTCGCGCGCGGCACCGGCAACTTCATGCGCAGCCGGATCCCGCTCGGTCCCGACCTCGGCTACCTCTGAGCGGTCTGCTAGACTGGAGCCATGCGCTCGCTCTGGCTCGCCCTGCTCCTCTGCGCGGCCTGCTCCTGTCTACTCCTGGGGATCTATGCAAAACTTCTCGAGGCGAGCGACGATCCGGCGAGTGACCGGTCCTTGCCGTCGCAGACGCCCCTGGCCGTTGGGGGCAGAGAGCGTGAAGAGGCGCGCGGCCTGGCCACGGTGTTTTTGGCCTGCTCCGCTATCCTGGCGGTTCCGGTGGCTCGCGAGTTTCTCTATTTTTGGACCTTCAGCGCCGGCCTTGTCTATCTCTACGCGGCTCCTCCCTGCCGCTTCCGGCGCTTTAGGGCCTTGGGTTCGGCGACCCTCGCCCTGAGCGGCCTGGGACTCTTCCTAGGCGGGGCCTCCATCTCCCGGCCCGAGGATTTTCAAGAAATCTGGAAGCGCAAAGAGGTCTTTGGCCTGGTCGGGCTGGCCCTTTATCTCTTTTTGAGAAGGACTTGCTTGCATGAGGTTGAAGAACATCGGGAGACGCCTTGTGCGTCAAGAGATGACTCTGGCAAAGAAAGGCGGCGCTGCCAATAAATTTGGCAATCCAAGCCAGACCGGGAGCAGGGGCATTACACAACCAGTGATAAAAATGACGTATTGTCGAATGGCACACAAAATGCTCATCGAAAAGCATATCATTCAAGAGAGGAAAAGATCGTATGAAGAAATTCCCATTGTTGATGCTGATTGCGGCGGCCTGGATATTGATTGATTCGCCTGTTGCAGGCGCCTGGGAAGTATCTCTCTATAACGGTACGAGTGTTCCGGTTAAGTTTGAAATATATGGCCAGCACTTATTTTGGGAGCAGATAGACTGTACACAGACCCTAGAGCCGGGCAAGCGTGGCGTATGCACGATGCCCGGCGCTATTTGCCGAAGTTCTGTTCAATTTACCTTTTGGGACAAAACACAGACGCGGGAGAGGGTTGAAAAAGTAACCAATGTTGCCACATGTTTTAGAAGTTGGGCAGAAGTCACGGAAGATGTGCATGGGCTGTTCGACTGGCGAACCGGTTTTGTTATAATGTACTGACGCCACTTGCCCATTCGGGTCAACGATGAAAAGGCCGCCGGCGCTCTGTCGGAGTCGATGAGACAGGGAACGCCGTTATCGTCGGACTTTTTAAGCCGCTTGCCAGGCAGGAGCGTCCTGATGTTTCTGCCCATCCTATCCACCTCCCGACAGTGAACGAAATGAAGACATCTGCTTGCCCACGAATCGGGTTTTGAGATGCCTTTGCCCCACCGGCTCACGGATACCTTGCAGGCCGCTTCTTGCAGGAAACGGCGCCCTTTAGGTCTCTTTGGCCGTGAAATGAGCCCAAAAGGGCCGATAGCGAGAAAAATCGTCGGAGCTGTCGTTGGAACGTGAATCGTGACGAGAAGTTAAGTCACTTCACCGCGGTGAAGTGACTTCCGGGCGGCAGGGAAAGGCGGCTCTCAATGAGGGCAAATTGCTCATCTAGGACTGTCGCAGGGCGTCATCCCCCTTGTTTTGCTGGCATGCTTTTTGATTAAGGTAGCAACGGACCGGCAAGGGCGAGGAGAAAGGGCATGTCCCGTCCCTGGGGCCGGCCAGTGCAGGAATGGGGCCCCTGGGTGTTCCCATCCCTGCACTGGCGCAGGTCCTAGCGCTCGATCAGGATGAACGAGGCGAGTCGTTTTTTATGTCCTGACGGTTGTCCATTTTTTGACAGGGTACGCCGCCTTGGCAGGGAGATCAGCAGGCTTTTCGCAAGGGCACTGCCTGTCGGACCCCTGACCACTGCCGGGAGTGGTGTCCCTTGGTCATTCCGGTGCGGGGAGGCCCGGAAAGGAGCGAGACTCTCTTTGGCTTGCAGTAAAGGCGCTTTTACCTTGGGAGGGGGCAAGATTCGAAGGATAGGCTACCATGCCGGGGTTCGCCCGGCAGGGTAAGCGAGTCTGACAAGAAATTCCGGCAGCTCCGGCCTTCCTGCCGGGAAAATGAAATTATAGTTATGTTCTAGAGGAGGAAGCAGCATGAGGAGCAGATCGTTGAGTTTTCGGCTTGTCTTCGGTGGGGTGACCATGGCAGCCGCGGCCCTGCTTATCGTTGGGGTCTATTCCTATTTTTCCGTATCGCGCACCCTCGAAAGTATCGCGAAAGAGCAATCTGAGCAGAACGCCAAGAGTCTCGCCAATATGGTCAACATGGTGCTTCTCGAAGAGATGCAGATCGTCAATGGATTATCCATCCGGCCGGAGTTCGTGGAGGAGGCGGAAAAGGCAGCGGGTGGACAAGGCGCCGCCCCTACAGAGATGCCTGCAATCGGGCAGGTCCTGGTGGATATCCACAAGAAGATCGGCAAGAACTATGAGAACATCATCCTCACGGATGCCCAGGGCATCATCTTGGCGTCGGCCAATGGCAAGAGCATCGGCGTCAGTGTCGGGGAACGTGAGTATTTCAAGGCCGCCAAAACGGGCAGTACCAATGTCGGCAGCATTGTGATCTCCAAGGGAATGGGGACGCCGGTGATGCCTGTGGCGGCTCCCCTCTATTCGAAAACCGGTGCCATCGTCGGCATGATTGCCATCACCGCCGACATCAGTTTTCTCAGCGAAAAGATCACCTCCCTGAAACTGGGGAAGACGGGCTATGCGGCTATGATCAACAAACAGGGGATCGCCATCGCCCATCCCAAAAAAGAGTTCATCATGAAGGTGAATTTTTTTGAAGTGCCGGGGATGAAGTCCCTGGTGACGAACATGACCGCCCAAAAGAGCGGGGCCGAGGAATACGCCCTCAACGGCGTCAAGAAGATCGGAGGCTATGCCCCGGTAGAGTTGACCGATTGGAGCGTCGCCGTGGCGCAGGACAAGGATGAACTCCTGGCCTCGGCCTATTCCATCCGGAACATGCTCCTCCTGGTCGGGATTCTCTTTCTGGCCTTGGCCGTGGCCTTGACCCTCTACTTTGCCCGCTCCATCAGCAAACCCATCGAACGGGTCATCGCGGGACTGAGCGATGCCTCGTCGCAGGTGGCCTCCGCCTCGGCGCAGGTAGCCTCTTCAAGCCAGTCCTTGGCCGAAGGGACCTCCGAGCAGGCGGCTTCGCTGGAGGAGACCTCTTCGTCGCTGGAGGAGATGTCCTCCATGACCAAGCGCAGTGCCGACAACGCCGGCGAGGCCCGGGGCCTCATGGGTGAGGTGCGCAAGATTGTGGCCCGTGTTGACGACCAGATGCGGAGCATGGGCGAGGCGATCGGCGACGTGACCAAGTCGAGCGAGGAGACAGGCAAGATCATCAAGACGATCGACGAGATCGCCTTCCAGACGAACCTCTTGGCACTGAACGCGGCCGTGGAGGCGGCCCGGGCGGGAGAAGCCGGAGCGGGCTTTGCCGTCGTGGCCGATGAGGTACGGAACCTTGCCATCCGGGCGGCCGATGCGGCCAAAAGTACCTCCTCCCTGATCGAGAACACGATCACCACTGTTGCCAAGAGCCGCGACCTGACCACGCAGACCCAGGAGGCCTTTGCGGAGAACATGATGATCTCCGAGAAGATCGGGAACCTCGTCGACGAGATCGCCGCGGCTTCACAGGAGCAAGCCCAGGGGATCGGTCAGGTGGCGACGGCAGTCAATGAGATGGACAGGGTGGTCCAGCAGGTTGCGGCCAACGCCGAGGAATCGGCCAGTGCCTCGGAAGAGATGAACAGCCAGGCCGCACAGATGAAGGTGTATGTCGAGGAGTTGGTGCAGGTGATCGGAGGGGCTATCGAGGGGGGCAGCGGTGCAGGCCTTGCCGGACGGTCCGGGGAGAGGGTCTCGGAGTTCCTGTCTCGACCGCTGGCGGCTGCCCGGCAGATGGCCTCCGGTCCGCTGGCCTCCGGCCGCGGCCTGATCGAGAGGCGCAAACAGCTCCCTGCCCCCCGGAAGGGATAAAGATAAGGATTTCCAATCCAGGTCAATGGATGCGCACCCCGGAGGGCGGCATGGCTGCCTTCCGGGTGTTGCCGTCTTTGGCGGCCCCTTGGAACAGGAGATGGTGCCCCTTTGGCCTCTTTGACCGTGAAATGAGCCCAAAAGGGCCGATAGCGAGAAAAATCGTCGGAGCCGTCGTTGGAACATGAATCGTGACGAGTAGTTAAGTCACTTCACCGCGGTGAAGTGACTTTCGGCCGGCAGGGAAGGGCGGCTCCCAATGAGGGCAAAATGCCCAATAGGAACGTAAATGTGAACCTGTCCCCCAATTGACCCTTCAGTTGCTCTCCTTTAGAGTACAATTAAAGTTGTAATCGGTAGCTTCCCTGCATATCGCCGGATGAAGTCTACAGGCAATGTCGCAGGTGACGGTTTTTTTTATCTTGTTGATGCTCACTGGTCCCAGGCTTTCGGAAATGCTGCCGGGTACCGAGGGGGCGGGGTAACAATAGACGTACAGCATGCCGCCGTGTTTGGGTGTGGACCCGCTCGCCTGATGATTCACAATATAGGTGGAAAGGAGAGGGGCATCATCGAGGGACAGGGTGCAATAGCCTTTGGTTTGAGTAGAACTGGTCACAGTGAAAGTGTAATCGTAGGCTTCCGACTCGGCTGTTGTAAATGGTGCCAGCAGTAGGGTCGCCGCAAATAAGAGGATTAATTTTCTCATCGTTTTATTCCCTTCTCTTGAAACTTCGCAAAATACGATACCACTTCCCGCGGATTCACCTATTTCTTGGTGCAAACCAGCCGCATCGTCGATGTCACGACGCCGGGGAGATAGTTCCAGCTGTATCGCTTGATGTGACGCCAGTGCTCGTCCCACATCTTGGAGTCCTGCACCTGGCAATCCCCGACCGGATTGCCGTCCACGGTCAGCGCACAATGGAGATCGTCGGCCGACAGGATCTGGACATACTGGATGGTGCATAACCCGAAATCGAGGACCCCCGCACCATACCCCGCCCCTCCGGCGCAAATATCCTCGGTGTAGGGTTCGGCCGAGACCCGGTCGTTCTCACCGACGCTGAAGATGAGTTTCTCCGCAGAGGCGAGGGAAATAAGCGACAGGTGGAGCAGCAGGGCCAAAAACAGACTGAGGGTTCTCTTCCAGGTCATGATCTTCTTCATCGCGCTTTATCCTTTCCGATATTATTCATCATGAAACAGTGAATAAGGTACAGCAATCAATATGCCATTTGCTGATCGGCAGTATTTAAGGGCATTTCAGTGGGATTGTCCAGTTTATTTCTGCCAACTTTATGGGCAATCGAGGGGCAGGGTCAGTGGGCGGCTTGCCCGAAAAGTAGGCAATCTGCCTGGGAGGCCGTGGGCCTTTCCCCTTTCCCGCTTCTTACAGGAAACAATGCCTTTTGGGCCTCTTTGGCCGTGAAATGAGCCTAAAAGGGCCGATAGCGAGAAAAACCGTCGGGTCTTTCGTTGGAATATGAATAGTGAAGGATAGTTAAATCACTTTACGCCACCCTTACGCCAGTAGGGAGGCCACCTTGGCTACCTGCTGAAAAATCGTTTCGAGATCGAAGGCCGCGAAGTCCTGTTCCCGCAGGACAGGCTTCAACTGGGACGCGAGTTGTGGCCGGAGCGCTGCCAGGCGGCCGGCAGACACATCGACCGGTTCGTTGCCGGGAACAGCGAGCTTCCCGCGGAGCAGGGTAAGCAGCGCCGGCGCCTGAATATCCAGGCCCAGCCTGCGGATCGCATAATCGATATCGAAGAAATCGCGGATCGCCACCTCACGCCGGGACAGGGCCGCCCGCAGCTTTTCCGCCATGGCCTCTTCCCGGGAGAGGCAGGGGACGGAAAGGGCCGTCACCATCGGCCGGTTTGAGACGGGATTCAGCAGGAGCGTCCTTGCCTGGCCGCTGTGGACTGGCGTCAGTAGCGGCTCACGAAGCCCTACCTCGATCTTGACGGTTTCCTCCTGGCCGCTCAGCAGCGACGGATAAGCGATGGCGGCCACGTATTGCGTGGAATTGTTCGCACCCCGCAGCGGTTCGACCATTCGGAAAGGCTTCAGGTCCGCTTCGATCCTCCCGGTTGTCTCCTTCAGACGGACTGCCGAGATCCGCCGTCGGGCACGGGAGACGTCGCCGGGTGTGGGGATGACGAAATCCAGGTCTTCGCTGAGACGGTAGAATTCGGCATGCACCTTGGCCAGGCAGGTCCCGCCCTTGAAGACCAGGCTGGGGTCCGCAGCGGCCAGATAGTGGAGCAGGAGGGTGCAGAAATAGTCCTTCTCGATCAGGCGGGGCAGAAAGCGGGTCTGGGCCGCCGTGAAGTTCACGGCCTCACGGAAGAAAAGGGGATCTTCATGGACCCGGATGGGTGCCGTCATCTCACGCCTCCTCGTTGGCGACCACGCCCCAGCGGCGGCTGATCGTCCCCCGCTTCGGTTTGCCGGGGATCCAGGGGATCAGACCCGTGGACGGCGCCAGCGCCCCCTCCAGCTTCCGCAGCAGGCTGACTGCCGCGCCCTGCCGCTCCAGCAGAAGCCCGATCCGCCGGATCGTGCCCTTGTCGCCATAGCGCAGCGTGACCCTGGTCAACTCCCCGGCGCTCACCCGGCCGGCAGCCAGTTCGCCGCGAATCCAGCCATAGGCCCGAGGTAGGCTGTTGAACCGGGACCAGTCATAGACCGCATCCACCAAGGTCCGCACCCGGGCGCTGTAGACGGCCCTGCGGCCCTCGGGGGAGCGCACCTCCTCCGTCTCGCCCAGGCGGTCATCGGCCACCTTGATCAGGGTCAGGCCGACTGCGCCGATGGTCCGCTCCCCGGAGATCCGGTTGTTGTAGGCATAGATGCGGGTCGGAATCTGCTCGTCGAAGCCGTACCGGTTGAAGGCGTTGGGGCCGCAGATCTGGTAGCGCCCGGCCCGGTCTTCCATCAGGGTGTTGAGCGCCAGGATCTCGTCGGGGCTCCAGGCGCCGCCGAGAGGAAGCTGAGCCGGCACGAGGTAGAGCCCGTTGCGGACCCGGGCGATCAGGCCGCCGCGCGCCATCCGGCTGAGCAGCTTCCGCTCCTGGTCAGGGTTCAGTTGGAGCGGCCCGATCAACTCGCCTGTCCTGACGGTCTGCTGCTTGCGGAGCTGTAGATAGGCAAGCAGTTGCGTCTCCTGTTTTCCGAGGGTGGTTTTCATGAGTGCATTGTATTTCTATTTTATGCCCTGTCAAGGTATTTTTATGAAATAGAATGCAGACGGACGCGAGCGGATGTCCCAGACTTTCCTGACACTGAGCAAATGAAGGCATCTGCTTGCCGACGAAACGGATTACGAGAGTTTTTTCAGCCACCGGCTCACGTCATGCTCTACCGGCCGCTTCTTACAGGAAACAATGCCTTTTGGGCCTCTTTGGCTGTGAAATGCGCCAAAAAGGGCCGATAGCGAGAAAATCGTCGGAGTCGTCGTTAGAACGTGAATGATGGCGAATAGTTAAGTCACTTCAGCGCGCTGAAGTGACTTCCGGCGGCCGGCGGAATGGGCGGCTGAAGATGAAGCCAAAATGCCCAATAGGAACGTAAATGTGAACCCGTCCCAAAATTAAATTAAGGAGCGGAAATTCCCTTTCCGTTCGGTCCAGGACTTATTGTGGCGGGAGCTGCCCATAGGCCGGTACGTAATCGTGCCCATTGCGCTTACAGCCTATGCCAAAAGCCGTATAGCAGTCTCCGGTCGATCCTTCGGGGAATTCGAAGTACTGGGGGGCACCCGGGTAGAACCAAACCCGGAGAAATTTATCCTCCCCATAATCGGGGTCCCCGAAATTCCCATTGTTCGCCTCGAAATGACAAGGGTCCTTACCCTGGCAGAGCGCATTAAACTTGCCGGTCACATCCGCCCATTTTTTCCACCCGTACATGGCCCGCCACGCCTGTAGGGCGTCTGCTCGGGCGGGAAGACCGGCCAGGACGAGGAACAACACCAGGGCCGCGATCAAAGGTTTCAAACTCATCTGTCCCCCTTTCTGTGCAATTTTCTGTGTCGGTTGCTTTCCCCATTTCCGCCTAACCACCGGCTCCGCTTCGCCCCTGCGATCCGATTCAGCCCAGCGCCCGATCCAGGGTTTTGAATGGTGGCTCCGGCGAAGATCCAAAAAACAAGGCGTGTCCACGAATCATCGCCTATTGCGGTAGATAAAATCGGCCCAGCAGCGTCTCAGGCGGCGGAATGTCCGCATTGCCGGTGCGGTGTTTACGGTACGCGTACACACTTGGGATCCCAATCCGGGCCCCAGGCATGAAATTTCATGGTTGTTTGATCGTCGGTATACGGCGTGTTGTCCAGGCATTTAACTTGCTTTTTCGCTAAGTAGGTCGTCAGGACCACCTGGAAATGCGACACTTTGAGCCAATTTCGTTTCAGCTCTTCCGGAGGCGGAACGGGCAGCGCCACGCATCGAGTCTGCAAAGCAGGAAACCAATCCGACTCGGCGGTGTTCGATGTATAGCTTTTATCCGAACGCAATAACCAGAGGGGTACGTATATTTGCCCCACGAATCCGGTCCCGGCAATCAGCGAGACACACACCTCCTTTTGCGCTTCGGCTGAATCGGTCAGGCCAAGCCCCGCGATGCACAGCACCGCAATGAGCAGAACCGTGACCAGTCTCTTCCTTCCCGCTGATACCATCTTTCACCTCCCCCAGTTTTTGATGTCAAACCCGAAGCAATACCCGTACTATCTCGATATAACGGAGACGACACGCTATGGCAAGAGGACCTTTGCAACAGCGGTCCGGCCGAAGAACGTCCTATTGCCATCCCTTTGTGTCGCACAGGGTCTCATCAGGTGACACGCAGGCCTTGAGTATCCCCTCCTCATCAACAATCGTGCCAGGGGAGCTATACTACAATTCACGGGCCTTTCAAGTCCTTTCTCCCTCCCGAAGATCGATGGGACCGCCAACAGAATTGGCAGTTAGTGGGCATGCAGGGAGGGAATATCAGGGTCGTTCCTGCCGACTTTGGGCGCCTCTCGCAGTCAGTAAACGGCGCCTTTTAGGCCTTTTTGGCTGTGAGATGAGCCCAAAAGGGCCGATAGCGAGAAAAATCGTCAGGTTCGTCGTTAGAACGTGAATGCTGACGAATAGTTAAGTCACTTCTGCGCGCAGAAGTGACTTCCGGCCGGCGGAATGGGCGGCTGGAGATGAGGGCAAGATGCCCAACTAGGACCTCAGTGCCCGGATGTCCAAAAAACAACCTGAAAATGATCGGAGCCGTCGGCTTCGCTTCAAGACCGGCAGAAGCAGCGCCGCAGGGTCGGATATCGGCCTTATTCAAGCAGTTTTTTGATGTGGCGATCGAAGTCTGACTCAAACAGCCGATCCTGGACGATGCGGTATTTCTCGAACTCGCTCTCGGCGAAGGCCTTGGCGACTTCCCGGCTGACCTTGCCGGGATGATCGAGGATGTCCCGTTCGTTGAACTGAAGGAAGGCGTTGAGCTTTTGAGCCCAGTCCTCCATGGTCATCGGGATGTTCCGCTCGGCCTGATCCTCGGCGTAATCGAGATACATCGTCACAAAGCGGTCCAACGACTTCAGTTCCTTCTCGGTAAGGTAATTCTTCGCCACCGTGACATCCGGTTTGATGATCTTCCCGTGAGGCGCGTTCTTCCAACTGGTCAACCCCATTTTCTCTTTTCCGCTATCCGCCCGCTCAGCAATCAGTTCGGCGGCAGTGCGCCCATGGATGGCAAAATGGAGCTTGTTCCGGACGGTGGCAAAGAATGTCTGCGTGATCTCGGCATCCACACTGTAATCCATCGCCGTGGCGTAGATGTCGGTGATCTTCTGGTAGAACTTCCGCTCGCTTGCCCTGATTTCGCGGATCTCGGCCAGCAGGTTTTCGAAATACTCCTTGCTGAAGAAAGCGCCGTTCTTCAGCCGCTCTTTGTCCAGCACGTATCCGCGGATGGCGTAGTCGCGCAAAACGCCGGTGGCCCACTGGCGGAACTGGATGGCGCGGGCTGAATTCACTCGAAAGCCCACGGCAATGATGGCGTCGAGGTTATAAAAACGCGTCGCGTAATCCTTGCCGTCCTCGGCAGTATGTCGGAAATCCCGACATACTGCTTTTTCATCCAACTCACCGGTATCGAAGATGTTTTTCAGATGCTCGGTGATCGTGCTGCGGCCTTTGTCGAAGAGCACGCCAATCAATTTTTGCGTCAGCCAGACGGTTTCCTCCGCAACCCTCACCTCGATGCCGTCTTCGCCCGCCTGCCGGGTAAATATCAGGAACTCGGCGGTGCTGTTGCGGATTTGGAGCTTATTTTCTTTTTTCATGGCCTGCTCCTCACGTCACTTCCTTTTCGACCATCCGCGGCTTCCAGTTTCGGTCGGTTACATTTTGTAACCGACTCGCTACACTCTTTGAGCCGCGTCCGAGGGTGATGGTCATTCGCTACGCATCAGTTTCTTCAGCGACTCAAGAACTGCACGGCCTTTCTCGGTAAGCCTATATTTCTGCTTGCTGCTGCGAGGCTTGTCGGGAATCGTCATCTCCAGTAATTCGTCATTGAGAAGCGGGTTCAAGACTTGGTTCCGAAACTTGGTGCGGTCGGTCCGTTTGGTTATTTCCATCAGATCGCCGATGGGCCTCTCTGCCTGGCACTGGTTCAGGATTTCGACTTGGTGCCGACTTAGTGCCACCTTGCCCGGTGACTTGCGGGGTTTTCACATCAGCAGATTCGCCCGCCTCTGAATCGGCCACCTCCAATGCCGCCGGATGCACCGGCAGGCGTACCATGAAGTAGCTATTCTTCGTCGCGCTGACCTCTCATGCGGCACGTAGCGGCTTGATCTTTTCGATTGCGGTCTGATTGTCCCGTTTCGCCTGCCACAGGTCATAGGCCCGCTGGGCATTGAGCCAGAACTCCGGGGTGTTGCCGAACAACTGGGCTAGCCGCAGGGCCATCACGGGGCTGACGGCCCGCTTCTCCCGCAGGACCTCATTGATCGTCTGCCGCGAGACACCCAGAGCCTCTGCCAGTCCAGCCGTCGTCAGCTTATAGTCCGGAAGAAAGTCCTCTCTAAGCATCTCTCCCGGGTGGGTGGGCCTGATGGTCCTCTCTCCCTTGTTTTCGATAGCCATCGTTCTTCTCCTTAGTGATAATCCGTAATCTCCACATCGTAGGCATCGCCGTCCTGGAAGCGGAAGCAGATGCGCCATTGATCGTTGATGGAGATGGCGAATTGGCCTGCCCTGTCTCCCTTCAAGGCATGCAGGCGATTGCTCGGCGGCGCCTTCAGGTCATCCAGGCAGGTAGCCAAGTCGATGTATTCCAGGCGCCTGATCGCCCTGCGCAGCAGGTCCGGCGCAAGCCGCTTCGATTGGCCCGTCAAGAAGAGCGCCTGTGTGTGCTTATCGGAAAAAGATTTAATCACGGCAGTAGATTAACTTGTCACGTGACGCTTGTCAAGAGATTGTTGTTCCGGTAATCAAGATGGCCTTTACAGTTATTCCCGCGCAAGCGGGAATCCGATATGGTTGACAGTTGTCAATAAAAAAATAGTTCTCCCGTCCCTTTTTAAAAGGGTTTATGTTCTTTTCACTTATTCATCCAGGGCATCGTCAGAGGCGGGACCTCTTTTGCGA
>JAKAFS010000191.1 GCA_021817825.1 Deltaproteobacteria bacterium
ATCTTCGCCGTCCACGGCTCCCGGGCGAATCCGAACTGCTCGGCCAAGGTGCTCGAACTGATGGCGGGCGGCCGGATCAATGCGAAAGAGATGATTACTCATCGGTTCGCCATCGACGAGATCCACCCGGCCATGAAGACCTTTGTCGAACGGATCGACGGCGCCCTGAAGGTCGTGGTCAAGCCGTGATCCTGTGAAACATCGTCGCCGGCCCGATGTTGCCTCTCCGGTCCGGCCAGGGGATCATCTATACAAAAACAGAGGTCTGCACAGAAACAGGGGGAAGAAGTGGACAGCAACGAGGCGAGGGAGCTCAATGAGATATGCCGGGAGGTGCGCACTCTCACCATGGATGCGATCGGCCGTGTCGGCGTGGGACACGTCGGCGGGAGCCTGTCGATCGTCGATGCCCTGGTCGTCCTGTACCACCGGCACATGCGGGTCGATCCGCAGAATCCGCGGAAGGAGGGACGGGACCGGTTCGTCCTCTCCAAGGGACATGCGGGACCGGCTCTGTATGCCGTCCTGGCCGGGAAGGGCTATTTCGATAAATCATTGCTTGCGACGCTCAATCAGCCGGAGACGCGGCTGCCAAGCCATTGCGACATGAACCTGACCCCGGGGGTCGATATGACGGCCGGCTCCTTGGGGCAGGGGATCTCCTGCGCCGTGGGGATCGCCCTCGGGGCAAGGATCAGGAAGGACGGCGCCCGCGTCTACTGCGTCATCGGCGACGGCGAAAGCCAGGAGGGGCAGGTCTGGGAGGCGGCCATGTATGCGGCGCACATGAAGCTGGACCGCCTGATCGTCTTTACGGACTACAACGGCCAGCAGCTCGACGCCCCGATTGAAGAGATCAATTCGCTGGAGCCCTTGGTCGATAAATGGCGGGCCTTCGGCTGGAACGTGATCGATGTCCCGGACGGCCACGATGTCGCGGCGATCGACGCGGCGATCGTCCGGGCCAAGACCTGTCGGGAGAAACCCAGCATGATTCTCCTCCATACCATTAAAGGAAAGGGGGTCTCCTTTGCCGTCGCTGCCGGCGCGACACCGACGACCAGCAACCACAACATGGCCGTATCAAAGGAGCAGTGGCGACAGGCGCTCGAAGAGCTCAAAGGGGAGGGCGGTCATGGCTGAGAACAGAGAGATGAGAGCTGTCTTCGGGCAGGGGCTTGAGCAACTGATGGCCGCCGATGACCGCATCGTGCTCGTCGATGCCGATTTGGGCCGGGCCAACGGGACGCTCGGGATCAAGGAGAAGTTCCCCGACCGGGCGTTCAACGTGGGGGTTGCCGAGCAGAACATGGCCTCGATCGCAGCGGGACTGGCCTCCTACGGCTTCATCCCCTTCATCAACTCCTTTGCCGCCTTTGCCAGCCGCCGGATCTGCGACCAGATCACGATCTCGATCGCCTATGCCAAGCGGAACGTGAAGATCGTCGGCACCGATCCCGGGATCGCCGCGGAACTCAACGGTTGCACGCACATGGCCATGGAGGATATCGGCGTCCTGCGCAGCATCCCCGGCCTCGTCATCTTCGAGCCCACGGACGCCCGGCAGATCGCCAAGGCCCTGCCGGCGATCGCCGCTTACGACGGCCCGGTCTATATCCGGCTTTTCCGTAAGGTCGCGCCCCAGGTCTTTGGCGAGGATTATGTCTTTTCGTTGTTCGAGGCCGACTTCCTCCGGGAAGGAAGCGACATCACGCTCTTTGCCACGGGATTCATGGTGGCAGCGGCGCTTAAGGCGGCCGAACAACTGGCGGAGCAGGGCATCTCCGCCGAGGTGATCAACCCCCACACGATCAAGCCCCTCGATGCCGAGACGGTTCTCACCTCTGTCCGTAAAACCGGTGCTGCGGTTACCTGTGAAAACCACAACATTATTGGTGGGCTGCGCTCTGCTGTGGCCGAGGTGGTCACCGAGTCTTGCCCTGTGCCGCTTTTGTCCGTCGGTGTCCCCGATCACTTCGGGAAAGTATCTAAACTGGCATATTTGCAGGAAAATTTAAAGATGATGCCCGGCGACATTGTGGAGAGAGCCCTGGCCTGCCTGGACCTGAAAGCGCGTCTGCGGCAATAGGCGTCCCTGATTCCGCCTGTCCTGGCAGGACGGTATCGCTGGATTGAGTACTTATGGCGTTTTTTCTGCCAGCGGCAGGCGTTTTCAGTCCGTTGGTGGCGATGTGGTTGCGATTGGCAAGCAGTGCCTCGTCAGTAATATACTGTATTGACGGGCAGATAGAAAAAAGGTCCCGGGCCGCGAAAAATAATTGCAATTTGTGCTTGACAGTTTTGAGCTGAAGGGGTAGAACCCGCCTTCGTTCGTTGAAACAGTTTTGGTTTTCTGAAACAAAAATAAATGAAATTTTCGCTTGACTCTTTGCGGCGGAAACGGTAGAACCCGCCTCCGTTCGTTGAAACAGCTTCGGTTTGCTGAAGAAAATAAAGAGAAAATTTTGCTTGACTTCAGAAGCTGAATCAAGGTAGAAGCTTTCTTCCCCGAAAACGGGGCTGACCGGAAGAAAAAATAAATTAAAAGTTCTTCTTGACAGATAAAGCAAATGAGTTTATATCTACCGACTCGTTCGAAACTGGCTCTTTGGAAATTGAATAGTGGGATAATAGATTTGTGGGTCCTTTTATACACGTAACAAAGGGAGAGCAATCTCCTTGAACAGGATTAAAACTTGAGAGTTTGATCCTGGCTCAGAACAAACGCTGGCGGCGTGCCTAACACATGCAAGTCGTACGAGAAAGGGTCCTTCGGGACCTGAGTAAAGTGGCGCACGGGTGAGTAACGCGTGGATAATCTGCC
>JAKAFS010000192.1 GCA_021817825.1 Deltaproteobacteria bacterium
TCCAAACGCGCTATCCTCGACGTATGGACGTGATCCCGGCCATCGATATCCGCGGCGGCAAGTGCGTACGCCTCGTCCAGGGCGACTTCGAGCGCGAGACCGTCTTCGGCGACGACCCCGTCGCCATGGCGAAGCGCTGGGTCGATGCCGGCGCGCTCCGCATCCACGTCGTCGACCTCGACGGCGCGCGCGAGGGCCGGCCCGTGAACGACGGCATCGTCCGCGATCCAACCGCCCCCGGCGGCGACCAGTTCCAGGCCGCAAAGGGTTTTCCCGATCCCGCTTTTACCCAGCAGCAACACCCCGACGCCGAAAACCTCGACCAGAACCCCATGCACCACGGTCCTGCGGTCCTTGACCTCGGAAAACAGTCCGGCCAGACGGCTTTTCAGCAGCCAGGCGTCGAAGCGGGATGCAAAAACGGTCGTCCCGGTCTTCGCGAAACACCGGCGCAAAAAGGGTGGCACCGCCTGGGATTCCGCTGCCGCCGCACAGCAAACGTCTCCTGGCAAGAGAGGAACGGGGCGCCGACGGGAACCACCGGCTCGGCCGTGCCAATCCGGCGGGATGATCAGGATGGTCCGGCAATGAAGCGGATCGGCGCCCTCCGCCGTCCCGGAGAAGATCCGCACCACCCTATCGACCGGATCGGCAGAGCCGGCCCCTTCCAGGATCTGCGTGATGCCCAGCCTTTCCCGGTCGGCCAGCATGTCCCCGAGGATCATCGCCTCCCCGGGGCGCCCTGGGAAACGGTTCCGTTGCCCGAGTCCCCCTGAATTCCGCGGCTTTCCGGCCGGGGATGCGGCCTTGTCATAATTCGTCGTCCTTCTCCGTGATGATCCGGAGGAGCGCATCATTGTTTTGGGCATCGATCAGCTTCTTTCGGAAGTCACCATCCTTGAGCATGCGGGAGATCTTTGCCAGGACCTTGAGATGCTGACCTGCCGAATTCTCCGGCGCCACGAGCAGAAAAAAGAGCTGCACCGGTTTCCCATCCATCGCTTCAAAATCAATCCCCGTCCGGCTCCGGCCGAAGGCAACCACCGTCTCGGCGAGACCCGCGAGTTTGCCGTGGGGGATCGCAATTCCCTGTCCGATCCCCGTACTCCCCAGTTTTTCCCGGTCCAGAAGAACCTGGAGCATGGCCCGGGCATCGAAGCGGATTCCCCCTTTTGCGAAGGCGCCGATCAGTTCTTCCAGCGCTTCGCGCTTGTGCATCGCTTGCATATCCTCAAGAATCAACTCCTTCTTGAGCATTTCCGTGATTTTCATGCCGCTTCCCCGATCTTCACCGGCTGACTTCCATCAGCGCCAGCGCCCCGTCATCGCGACGGTAGATGACGCAGACATTTTCCCTGGAGGCATCGCGATAGATGACGAAGCGATTCTTCGACGTTTCCATCTCCAGGACCGCATCGTCGATGGACATCGGTTTAAGAACGATCTTGCGGGTTTCCACTACTTTCGCGTCCGGCGAGTCTTCGGACTCCTCGCCGGACGTTTCCCCGCCCTCGTCGCCGCTACGGGCCGAAAGGCTCTTGAAACCACGGACCTTCTCCTTGTGTTTCTTCAGTTGCCGCTCGATCTTTTCGATGGCGTTATCGATCGCCAGATGCATGTCCTTCTCTTGTTCTTTGCTGTTGATGTTCACGCCGTTGGCCATAAGATGGATTTCCGCCGTATTCCGGAACTTCTCGACCGAGAGGATGACGTGGGCGTCCACGGGGTGATCGAAATACTTTTTCAGTTTTTGCAGTCTCTCCTCCACATATTCATTCTGCCAATTTTCCCCTTCCGTATTCCTGAAGGTCACAGAAATCTTCATGATTCTTTCCTCCCATTTCTGTTTTTCTCCGCCGCCGCAGCGTTGCGGCTCGGAGAGACAAGGCAGCGGACTCTAGGAAACCTCGTTTCCCCCGTCAAAGGATGCTTTAAAAATATTTTTTCCGCCTTGAGGATGGCAGAACTCCCATGATCTCTCGATACTTGGCAACCGTCCGCCGGGCAATCGTGATTCCCAAGGCCTTACGGAGGCTATTGACAATTTCCTGGTCGCTGAAGGGTTTTTGCGGATTTTCTTCGCCGATAATCTTCCGGATCGCCTCCTGAACGCTTTTGGATGCGACATCTTCGCCTCCCGTCCGGTGGATGCTGCTGCCAAAAAAGTATTTCATCTCGAAAATGCCCCGCGGGCTATGCATGTACTTGTTCGTCACCACGCGGCTGATCGTGGATTCGTGCATCTGGACATCATCGGCGATGTCGCGCAGGATGAGCGGCTTGAGATAGCTGACCCCCTTGTCGAAAAAATCCCGCTGATGATGGACGATGCTCTCGGCGACCCGGTAGATCGTTTTTTGACGTTGCTGGATGCTCTTGATGAGCCAGGTGGCCGATTGCACCCGCTCCTTGATGTATCGCTTCCCCGTTTCCTCCTTCGCCCCGCCGTTCGCTCCGCTCATGATCTCCTTGTAAAAATTGCTGATGCGGAGTCTCGGCAGCCCCTCGTCGTTCAGAACGATCTTGTAGTCGTCGCCGCTTTTGATGACGTAGACGTCCGGCACGATCGCCTGGATGCGCTCTTCGTTGAAACCGCTTCCCGGGCGGGGATCCATGTTGGTGATGACCATGACCGCCGCCATGACATCGGCCAGCGGCACCTTCAATTTTCGGGCGATATGGGGGTAGTTCCGGATTTCCAGGTCCTTCATGTAATCGGAAACAATGCTTTCCACAAGGGGTTTCGCCTCGCCGAGCATCCGGGCCTGAATCAGCAGACATTCACGGAGGTCGCGAGCGGCAATCCCGAGCGG
>JAKAFS010000193.1 GCA_021817825.1 Deltaproteobacteria bacterium
TAGGCTGCGGTAGGACCGGATTTCGCTCCCGTCAACTGCGGGCGAATTTCTGGAAGGTATGGGCGTCCTCGCGCACGCCGCCGCGAGACACGCCAAACGTCCAGGTGACCTCGCCCACGTAAATATCGCCCCGCGAATCGACGCACAGGGTGTGGGGGGCAACGAAGTTCCCCGGGGCCTCCCGGTCGGCGCTGCACCAGTGGAGGAGGACGTTTCCCGCAAGATCCAGGACCCGAACGCCCCCCGGCAGGTCATACTTGATCTTGCCGTTGGTAAACGATTCCTGGCCGACCCGCCACCAAAGCTCCGAGACATACACGCGGCCCTCCTTGTCGAAAGAAAGGTCCGTCGGCCGCTGAACATGGGTCCAGATCTCAAGGAGTTTTCCGTCCCGCGAGTAGATGTGGATCCGGTCGTTCTCCCGGTCGGTCACGAAGACGCGGTCATCCGGTGAAATCCCGATGCCGTGCGGCAGGCGGAACTGGCCGGGTCCCGTCCCCGGTTCGCCCCAGGACTGGATGAGTGTCCCGTCGGCCGTGAAGCGGTGTACCCGGGCGTTTCCGTACCCGTCGCAGACGTAAAGCTCACCGTTGGGTGCGACAGCGACATTGGTCGGCCTGTTGAAGGGAGGCCCGCCGCGCTTGACGCTGACATGGCTCTTTCCATCGTAACCGGTATCGGAAGCCTTACCCGGAGTTCCGATCAGCAGCACCTGTTTTCCCTCGGGCGTGAATTTGCGGACGGTGTGGTCCCCGTCGTCGACGGTGTAGACCATGTCATCCGGCCCGATGGTGACCCCGTGCGTGCGCGGGGTGAAGATATCCTCGCCCCAGGAACGCAGGAAGTTGCCCTCGCGGTCATAGACGATCACCCGGGCGTCCTGCCGGGTCATCAGATAAACATTGTCCTTCGAGTCGACCGCCACACCATCTACATCCTTGTGGATGTAACCGGCCGGCAGTTTTTCCCACCCTTCGACTACCTTGAATCTTGGAACGACTGTCATAATCACATTCCTCTCTTTGCATCAGAATTTTGCCCATCCGCCGTCACATACGAGACACTTTACGAGCTGTCGATCAATCCGTCCTTATCCAAAGTTATTTCTTCGTTGTTTCGTCATCATAAAGACTATTCACAGCTTGAAGTAACGGTCCACAAAAACCCTATCGGAAATATCCTTGGAAATATAGATGCAATTATTATCGACAAGGTCGATCTTTCTCTCCTCATCCAGCATATTGCCGTTGCGATCAAAAAATATGCGGACGGTCGGCCGCAGCGGTCGGTCGGGATTGGTATCCACGACCTGCCCCGTTTCGCCTGTATTCAAGCGAACGATGCTGTACACGGGAAACAGAGAAAAGCCCCGGATGAAAAGCTTGACCATAGGGGGGCTGAAGATGCCCCTTTGTTGTTGAATGAGGGTGCGGATGCCTTCATGCGGCGTGACGGGTCCCCGCTGCGGTCGGTAATGGGTCAGGGCCTCAAAAAAATCGACCATGGCGATCATTTCCGCTTGTTGCGACACGGCTTTGCTCCCTTTGGGGTACCCATAGCCGTCCACCCGTTCATGATGTTCCAGGGCAACAACAGGGATCAGGGCGTTCATTCCGCTGATCGCCTCCAGCTTGGTTTTTCCCGACAAGGAGTGGGTCTTGATGAGTTCATACTCCTGGGCGGTGACCATTTCCTTCTTGTTGATGATGTCCGGCGGGAGATCGTACAAGCCGATGTCATGAAAAAAAGCGGCCAAAGCAAAGGTCAGCAGATCATTGCCGGCGACGGGGACCTGGCGGGCAAGCCGGATGGAGTAAATAGCGACATTAAGGGAATGGGTTGCGATAACGTCGTCGCCGGTGTCGGGGATGGCAGAAAAATAATACAGCGGTTCGATGATATCCGGATTGGCCAGGATAGCCTGCAGCATTTCCCGGGCCATCCCCAGGCTGTCGAGGCCATCCTTGAAAAAACGGGCAAAGATCCGCTGCGTCTGTTGATAAAGCCTGCCATACAAAAGGGAGACGGGTACGGTGTGATCGCCGTATCGCACCTGTTCCTGGACGGCATTCACCTCCTCGTCTGCCTTCACCGCGATGGAATAAACAAAAGGGGATGTCGCGCCCCCCAGCCTGACTTCATATTCTCCGGAGGCCAGGGGCATTTCCTTCGGGCCGCCGATTCTTTCTCCCAGGCGGTTGTTGTTGACAATCGATCCGTAGCGGCTCAGCGGGTCCACCAGAAAAATCCCCCTCTCTCTCCGTTCCAAAACCAGATGAAGGCGGGACAGCCGGTAGGGGGGATGCTCTTCCAGGGAAAGATCCGGTTCGCTCATAAAAGTTTTTGTATCGCCCCCCCTGCCGATATGAAAGGGGAAATAACGAATCGTCAAATCCTGGTCGAGCAGAGTTTTTGCACTCTGGGTGTTGCAACCCCGAATGACGGCTATCGGGGCGTCCTGCCATTGATCTTTCTTTTCTACGTCCCCGGCGACTTCTTTTCTGATGATTTCCAGCGTTGCTTCTTTGTCCATTCAATGTCCCCGGTGAATTCGGATCTCATCCTCGCATCAGCGACACTCCGGCGTCGCCATATGGAAATGGAACATCCGTTCGCCTTCAGTTGCGGCGGGCCGTGGCGATCGCATCCCCAAAGTGTTTTCTCAGAAGGGTGAGATCGTGCCCCAAAGTGATGACTTGGGCCTTTTTCTTCCAGGCAGCCACGGTTTCGGCAAAGTCCCTGGCGGTGGGATCGAGGTTGACCGATACGTATTTCCCCCGCTTTTTGGCGGTATCAAAAATCTTCTCTTCA
>JAKAFS010000194.1 GCA_021817825.1 Deltaproteobacteria bacterium
ATTTCTCCGGCTCCTTGCTCGATGTCCGCGCGTGATCGTAACCCACCCAGCAGGAGACGCTGGCGCCGATCCCCGGGGCCACGCCGATAATATAACCCAAAATGGAGGTTCGGACGGACAGCCAGCGGTACTTCCACCACAACCGGGCGGCGGCGACCAGGGAGGTCTTCTTCATCGGAAAGCTGCTCACCTGAATGTCTGTGAGTCCTCCGAAAACCTCCGTGAAACCGAACAGGCCGATCATGGCCGGGATCAGGGGAATCCCCGCCGTCAGATAGACGCTGTCCAATGAGAACCGGGGAGAACCGTCGATAGGGTCGATCCCGATACAGGCGATGACCAGTCCCACAGTCGCAGAGATCAAGCCTTTAAGGGTGTCCCCCTCGGAAAGGTTCGCCGCGATAAAGACCCCGAAGACGCCGAACCAGAACATCTCCCAGGGACCGAACATCATCGAAAGCTTGACGAACAGAGGCATCGTGAGGAGCAGCATGACGAGCCCCAGATTGTTGCCCATGAAGCTCGTAAAGACGTTGATGCCGAGGGCGACCTCGGCTTCGCCCTTCTTGGTCAGCTGATAGCCTTCGATCGCCGTCGGCGCCGAGGCGGGCGTGCCCGGGATGTTCAGGACGGTCGCGGAGATGGACCCGCCGTAAGTGCCGCCCAGTTGAACGGCCGAAAGGAGGATAATGGACCAGAGAGGGTTCATGGTGAAGGTAAAGACGGCCAGCAGGGCGACCGTCATCGTCGTGGAGACGCCGGGCAGCGCTCCTCCGAGGATCCCCAGGGCAACGCCTATGGTGATCAGCCAGTATCCGTAGGGCGTTGAAAGGTCCACGAAGGCCTTTCCCAAGCCGGTTATCATGTTCAGCCAATCCATAGCATTAAACTCTCCGGATCTGGTTTATCTGATCTGCAGCATGAACAGCTTGTTGAAAATCAAATACAAAAGGGCCGTCAAGCCGACGGCGATGGGCAGAAACAGGAACCATCCCCGCCACTTTTTCACGAACAGGTAAAACATAACCGTCATGAAAAGGCCGCTCGACCAATAGAACCCGATTAACGGAATGCCGATGAAAATGTAGAGCGCCGGAAACAGGATGCCCAGAAGGACCGGGCGATGGTCATCCGATGTGACAAAGGGGATGATGGACCGGAAAAACTGTGTCCAGCGGAAACGCCCGCCTTTTTTGAGCGATCGTCCGGCGAGGATAGCCCCGAAGAGGATCAGAAGCACCCCCATCAGCCCGGGGAAGATCCCCGGGCTTTCAATAAATTCGCCTCGCATGGGCAGCGTGAAGGAAGCCCAGCAGACGATGCACCCGAAAACCAGAACAACGCAACCGACCCGAAGGTCCCGGTCAAAAGCCGACATGATCCAGCCGCTCCTCTTTTTAAGGTTTCGGGATCCCCAGTTCCTGGGGAGAACGCTTCGCCTCTTTGATGTCATGGAGGATCCAGCTCTGCGTCTGGGTGGCCGCCTCGAACATTTTGTCGGCCTCCGCTCCGGTCTGATCCATCAGGGGAAGCAGATTCTTCTTACCGAAATCCTTCACCGCGTCGCTCTTCATGGTCACCTTGAAGGCATCGATCAGTTTGTTGACCCGATCCTGGGGAATACCCTTGGCATACCCTAAAGCGCGCCAGCCCAGCCCGCCGGCAAGCTTCCCCTTCAGCGCCGGGGCGAAGTCCGTGATGGGCGGGATCGTGATACCGTCAAGGACGTAAGGTTTGTCGTCATAGACGATCAGCGGGCGCAGCATCTTGGATTTGATGAGGGTCAGGGCCTCGGAGAGGTCGCTGGTGGAGAAATCGACTTCTTTCTTGGCCGCGGCGAGGGCCGCCGGCGCCCCGCCATTGTATGGGACCGCCTTGAATTTCCCGCCCAGGGCGTTGGCAACGATCAGCTGCGGGACATGCCACATGCCGCCGATGCCGCTGTTGGATCCGGTGAGGTCTCCCTTTTTCAGGCGTTCGACCAGTTCCTTTCCGCTTTTGATGGGGGAATCATAGGGAACGCAGAAGGTCGCCTCGTTGCCGAAGAGGATGCCGATCATTCCGAATTCCTTGTAGGTCAGCTTGGAAAGTCCGGTCGCTGGAAACGTGGAAACCGCGCTGCTGATGCCGAAGAGGGTGTAGCCGTCCTTGGGCTGTTTGTAGACATGGTCCATGGCGACGGCCGAGTTGGCCCCCGTCATGTTGACCACCGGCATGGCGACGCCGAGGGACTTGCCCATCCCTTCCGAGAGGAGCCGTCCCATCATGTCCATGCCGCCGCCCGGGGCGAAACCGATGTAGATCGTGATCGGCCGGGTGGGCCATTTCTCTTCGGCGGCCGTTGCCGCAAAGGGTAAAGCGGAGAGGATAAAGACTGCCAAAATGATTGCCGGTAACCATTTGCGTTTCATAGTGTTCTCCTTTCGTCCGTTCGGTTATTCTTATGATATTCAACCTCTCTGCGGGGAGAGACGCTTCTTCCATATCTGTTTGGCCAGGGGGGTCAGCATGATGAAACCCGCAGCCAGAAGCAGGGATGCCGAAATGGGCCGCTGTAAAAAGGTCATGAAATCGCCGCCGGAGGCGATCAGGGATTGCTGGAGCGTTTTCTCCAGCATGGGACCCAGTATCATGGCCAGGATAAAGGGGGAGGGCGGAAAGGCGAACTTCCGCAGGAGGTATCCCATGACGCCGAAAAAGACCATCATCCCCACGTCCCAGGCGGAATTGTTCACGCTGTAGGCCCCGATGACGCACACCACCACGACGACGACCGCCAGGTACCGGTAAGGAACCTTCAGCATGCG
>JAKAFS010000195.1 GCA_021817825.1 Deltaproteobacteria bacterium
GCAGGGGAGGGAGATCTTCCGGCGATGGGATATCCATGCCGCAAACCCTGCCGAAAGCCGCATCGAGCGGCACGGTTTCAACCGCGAGGCGGCTGAAACCGGAAAGCGCCTCGAAGACCTGTTCCGGTGTCGCGACCCTGAAAAATTCGGGCAACGTCGTTCTCCTCCAAAATCCAAGCGGTAAACGTGAATTATATTCATATCACAGCGGGTTGAATCGGGTCAATGAGGGCAATAGGTTATTTTTTGTATGAAATAGTAATAGAAAGTTAGTATATGTCATTTTTCTCTTGACAGCCGTGGTTCCGTCATTTATCGTACCGCTGTCCTGAAGGAGAGAATCATGTCTGATGAGATGATGAACACCAAGGAGGTTGCCGCCTACCTGGGCATCCATGAGAAGCAGGTCTACGCCCTGATCAAGACAGGGCGGATGCCGGCGACACGGGTCACGGGGAAATGGATCTTTCCGAAGAAGGTGATCGACGGATGGATCGAGGCGAACGCCAAGTCGGGCCTTGAACAGGCGAGGCAGAAGAGCAGTCGGATTTCCGGGGCGCTTCTGGCCTCGGGCAGCAACGATCCGGTCCTCGATGTTCTCCATACCTGCCTGCGGAAGACCCATCCCGAATTCTTCATCTTCTCCGCGAATACGGGAAGCATGGAGGGGCTCGCCGCTCTCGATAAGGGCTTCACGGACATCGCCTGGTCGCACCTGCTCGATCCCGAAACTGGGGAATACAATATTCCCTATCTGGAAAAACTGGTTCCCCACGTCAAGGCCGTGGTCGTTAATCTCTTCTATCGGGAGCTTGGATTCGTGACCGCCAAGGGAAATCCTCTCCGCATCGGCAAATTCGAGGATTTGGCCCGAAAAGGGGTTCGTTTCGTCAACCGGCAAGCCGGTTCGGGGACGCGTCTCCTTCTGGATCATCATTTGGATAAAGCGGGGATTCCCTCTGCCCGGATCGCCGGTTATGACGAGGATGTGTCCACCCATATCGAGGTCGGTTTGGCCGTCCTCTCTGGAGGCGTCGATACCGGGATCGCCACGGCGGCGGTTTCGAGCCTCCTCGGTCTCGATTTTGTCTCGATCACCAGGGAGCGGTTCGACATGATCTGCGACCAGTCGGTCTTTTTCCAGAAAGAGGTTCAGGCTCTGGTGGAGGTGCTCAACGGCGATGTGTTTCGCAAGAGGGTCGAGAATCTGGGAAACTATGACTTCAAAAGCGCCGGCAGGGTCCTTTATGTGAAGCCGTAACGTCTGTCCATCGTCTCATGGAAGGAAGCGGCGACAGCCGGATTCGGCGTCTTCTAAAAAAGGAACGGGGCAATGGGGCAATGTTTAGTGTTGCATTCATGCGGCATTTTGAGAGCCATGGACTTTCCGGGCATTGGAGACTGAATCAAGGGGAGGAAAGGAGAGAAATGAAGAGAAAAATTTTGATTGCCTTGTTGGCCCTGTTGTTCTTCGTTCCGGCTTGCAGCACCTTGGACATCGCCGGACAGTCCCAGGAAAACAAGTTTGTCCTCTTAGCCAGTACGATCGGCCCGATCGACGCCGGGATCGTCGGGGCGCTGGAGGAGGGGTTCGAGATGGAGACGGGGATTCGGGTGCGCCATGTGGGCGCCGGGACGGGCGCGGCCCTGAAGATGGCCGAGAAGGGGCAGTTCGATCTGGTGCTGGCCCATGCGAAGTCCTTGGAGGAGAAGTTCGTCCAGGGCGGTTTCGGGACCGAGCGGATTTCCCTAATGTACAACGACTTCGTCATCGTGGGACCGGCGGCCGATCCGGCGGGTATCAGGGGGATGAAGACAGCGGCCCAGGCACTCAAGACCATTGCTGCCAAGAAGGAGAGGTTCATCAGCCGGGGGGACAAATCAGGGACCCATGTCGCCGAAATGGATCTGTGGGCGAAATCCGGCGTCAAGCCCGCCGGCGCCTGGTATGTTACCTATGAGAAGGGGTCGACTGGGAACGTTCCGACCCTCCTGTATTCAGATGAGAAGCAGGCCTACACGGTCATCGACCGGGCGACCCATCTTTCGCTGCGCGGCAAGATCAAACTCGCCATCCTCGTGGAGAACGACGAGGCGATGCTGAATTTCATGTCCCTGATTCCGGTCAATCCGGCTAAACTTCCCCGCGTCAACGCGGCGGCGGCGATGCGCTTCGCGGCGTGGGCGACGGATCCGGAGAAGGGGCAGCTGATCATCAGGGATTTTGGAAAGGACAAGTACGGCGCACCGATGTTCTTCCCCAATTCCGCCGCCTGGCGGAAAAAAACGGGAAAGTGACGGACCGGACGTTCGGCGGCGCTGGCGGTGATTGTCATCGTTCAATGATTACCATTGGAAGGAGAACACCATGAAACGGAAGATGCAGATGATTCTGGGGGCGGCGCTCATCGCCGCGGTGTTGGCAGCCGGCATGGCGCTGCCTGTCTGGGCGGCACCCGCGCAAAAGAACCTGATCCTGGCAACGACGACCAGCACCCAGGACTCGGGGCTTCTCGACATTCTGATTCCCGCCTTCGAGAAGAAGACGGGGTATTTCGTCAAGACGATCTCCGTCGGCTCAGGGCAGGCGATGGCCATGGGACAGAAGGGCGAGGCGGACGTCCTGTTGGTCCATTCGCCCGCCGCGGAAAAGAAGTTCATGGCCGAGGGGTTCGGCACCGATCGCCTGCTCGTCATGCACAACGACTTCATCGTGCTCGGCGCCGCAGCCGATCCGGCGGCGATCAAGGCCGCCAAGACCACCCCCG
>JAKAFS010000196.1 GCA_021817825.1 Deltaproteobacteria bacterium
GGGTTGCCGCACTGAACATGCCCCAGTGTACGGCAGCCCGCATCAATTGTAAACATTTATTTGAGACAGGACACTAGTCTTCTCCGGAGCCAACCGGCGTGGCTTTTCCTTCTCCGAGCCGCCGACCGTCCGCCGTGGAAAGTCCCGGCTCGTAGATCATCTCGGTCACCGCTTTCGGTGCCAGCCCGGCGGCGGCGAGAAAGACACGACGCGAATACCCATTCGGATCTGCAGTTGTCATTATCTGGTTCATTTTATGTGATTTCCTGCATGGACGGTATGCCACCGACATGCGACACAATGGCAGCCGAGCGGAAATCGAAATCATCACACAGCCCGCGGGAAACAGCGCCTTCGTCGGCAGGCACGGCCATCGTGCAGGCCATCGGCGGCGGCCTCTCGGCGACGGCGAACGTCACGATCACGACGCCTCCGCCGGTGACCTCAGGCGTCTCGGTTGCCTACACGCTCTACTCGTCATGGAACTCCGGGTTCAACGCCGGGATCTCCATCACCAATACGGGGACGACCGCCATCAACGGCTGGACCCTGCAATTCCAGTTCGCGGCCCAGATTACCTCGATCTGGAATGCGGTGATCGTCGGGCATTCCGGCTCGGTCTACACGCTTCAGGGCGCCAGTTATGACACCACGATTTACCCAGGCGAAACGATCTCGATCGGCTTCCTGGGAACGCCGGGCGGCGCACCCGTTCCGCCCCGGTCGGGATCGCCCGCAACGCGGTCCCGTCCGGCGTCAACCCAGATTGGCGTTGACGAAATTCCAATCGATCAATTTGTCAATGACCGCCGCCAGATAATCGGGACGGCGGTTCTGGTAATCGAGGTAGTAGGCATGCTCCCAGACATCGAGTGTGAGGAGCGGTTTCTGGCCGTGGGCGATGGGTGTGTCGGCGTTGGCGGTCTTGGTGATCTTCAGCGCGCCGCCGTCCAGGACGAGCCATGCCCAACCGCTGCCGAACTGGGTGACGCCCGCGTTCTTCAGTTCCTCGGCGAATTTCTCGTAGCTGCCGAAAGTGGCCGTGATCCTGGCGGCCACGGGCCCGGTCGGCGCGCCTCCTCCGCCCCCCTTCAGGCACTTCCAGTAGAAGGAGTGGTTCCAGACCTGGGCGGCGTTGTTGAAAATCCCCGCCTTGGCGGGATCGCCGGCGGCCTTGCCGATGATGGTTTCCAGGTCAGCGTCGGCCAGATCGGTTCCGGCAATCAGTTTTCCCAGATTGTCCACATAGGCCTTGTGGTGTTTCCCGTAGTGAAACTCCAGGGTGTTGGCGCTGATCACCGGCGCGAGAGCGTCTTTGGCGTAGGGCAGTTCAGGTAATGCGATCATCGTTCATGTCTCCTTTCGTCAGTGTGGTTTGATGATGAATTCTACCACCACCACTGCCGTCTTGCCATAAAAATCAGCGCATCATTCCCAACGCTGCCGGATGTCCAGGCAGATGACGAAGACGATCATGATGATGGTGGAAACCGCCGAGGGAAGCGCCGCTTCCTGTGCAAAGAGCGTGACGGCGAGGCCTCCGGAGAGTCCCTGGTTTTTGAGGGTTCCCAGAAGGATCAGGCTGGTCCGGGTCGCTTTGGCAAGGTGGAGCCGTGCGGTGATCCAGTCGATGAAAAAACCGAGGAAAAACGTACTGATCAGGCTGATAAAGACAATCGGCAACAGGCGCGCCGTTTCGCCGACGATGAGATCCCGGTTCAGGCCGACCAGGGTGTAGAGCGCGACGAAGAAGCACCAGTTCGTGACGAGACCGCGATGGGGATCGAGCCGTTCCTTCCATCCCTTCCGCAGCAGCAGCCGCGAGACGACCAAGGGCAGCACGATCAGTTCCAGCATAATCAGAACCAGCTGGAAGGGGTCTAAGGCGGCGGTATTGAGCAATCCCAGGGCGATCAGGGGCATGATGAGCAGCGCTCCGAGGTAGGCCCCCACCGTGCCGATCAGGGCGAGCGGTCGGTCTCCCCGGAGGAAAACGGAAAAGGGGATGACCGCGATCGCCGGAGGGGCCGCCGCCAGCAGGACGAACCCGGTCCAGATTTCCTCGTCGGTGATCATAAAGGCGGATAAGCCGATGATCAGGTTCCCGAGGATGATGTAGCTCATGACGACCCCGAGCAGCGCCGGAAAGAGCAGGGCGCGGGGCTTGCGAAAAACGTCGCTCCCGATTTCCAGGGTGGAAAGGGTCATGGCCAGCGCCAGGACCGGAAGGAGCAGATGGCGGGTCACCGGCGTCGCGCAGGGAACGATCAGCCCGCAGACCAGCGCAAGCAGAAAGATCGCGTTCCGGTTTTGGAGAAATCTCTTCAGGACGATCATTTCCGCACGTCTTACGCCGCTCTTTTCCTGTCCGGAGCGCTCTGGTGTCATAAGGCCGGCCTCCTTACGGTAATGCCCCGGGCGGAATGAAACACGGGACCTAACGGATGAGATGAACAAGAACAGATGGCGGGAGGATAAAGAATAAGGGCGAGTGTGTCAAGGCCATTCCCGGAGGGGGCCGAGGAAGAGCCTTTTTGCCGACCCTCCGGGCTTGACAGCGGCTGCCGGGGTCCCCGGGCCTGTCTAGAACTTCCCCCCCTTCTTTTTCAGGGCCGGGTGGCGTGTGTCCGGTTTTTGATATCGCTTCTTTTCCTTGTCCTTTCCATGTCTGCGCTCGGCATAGGCGATCTGCACCTGACGGTTTTTCAACTTTACCTTCTGTAGGGCTTCGATCAGGGCGGCGGCCTGTCCC
>JAKAFS010000099.1 GCA_021817825.1 Deltaproteobacteria bacterium
AGGCGTTCCCGACGACTTCATGGGGCTGGAAGATCGGCTCGACACGGAGATCGGCGGCCTCTCGGGCGGTCAGCGCCAGGCCCTCACGCTGCTCATGGCGACCTGGCAGCGCCCCGACCTGCTTTTGCTCGACGAGCACACGGCGGCCCTCGACCCCCGAAGCGCCGAGCGGATCATCCGCCTGACCCACGAGATCGTGACCCAGGAGAAGCTCACGACCCTGATGGTGACCCATTCCATGATCCAGGCCGCCAACCTCGGCGACCGGCTGATCATGATGCACAAGGGGGAGATCATCCGCGACTTTTCCGGCGCCGAGAAAAAGCGGCAGCGTCCCGACGATCTCTTGGCCCATTTCGACGAGGTGCGAAGGCGGGAGTTGCTCGATCAGAGCGCGGCGGACCTGCTCCGGGAGCGGTACGTCTGATCGGTAAGATAAAAACACGCTACCGCTTGAGAAAAAACAGCCAGGGACTTCTTTTTTCAGGTGCAGCGCCAACTGGAATGTAGCTTTCATTGATCGCCCACACCATGTCCTCCTTCACGTTATTGGCCGCCGCCATGATGCATTGCTGAACGCTTTGGGCCAAAAAGAACGAGCCGCTTTCCCTGTGACTTGCCGCAATCGTTTCTCCCGTTTTGGTATCGAGCAGTTTTGCGGTGACAATCCCTTTCAGAGGTGAACCAATTCTATTGGAGTTGAGTTCTCCCATCATGACCGCATCTGCATGGAGGAGTTGTGCGAGACGCTGTGCCGCTTTGCTCCTCTGTGCATCGTCGCCCAGCGTCAGGCTGATCTTCCTCTCCTCCATCACGACTCGGGCAGCGGAGGGCGGTAATATTTTAATTTCCGAGGTTTTTAAATCATTGACAAGGTTCATGGCAAAGGCATCGGACACCTCTTTGCCAAAATTCGCCTCGCCATCAAAAGGCAATAGCGCAATTTGCTTGATTCTTAAGTTATTATCTTTCAAATACTTGTCATTCTTGATGAAGTATTCCTGATTTGCACACCCTGTGACCACAAGCAGCATACAGATCAATAGGGACAAAGATGATTTTTTCATGAGCGGAATCTCCAACAGGTTAATATCAATTGCATGTTGGAATATTGCACAGGAATTGACCAATATCAATCCTAAACTTCAGGAAGCCGCAAATGCCCCGCAGCAGAGGCGAGAATAGAATGGGTCATCAGAACGCTTGCCATTCATGAGAGGCAAAAGATTGACCTTAATAACAGCTTCTGCCTACTAATTTTCCTCTGTTCAATCCCTATTTCCTTCCCCAGGCGATTGCGCGTACCTATCTCATGAGCCATTTTTGAGCCATTTTCCCCGCTCTCCATTAAAGGCCAACGGATGCAGGGCGGAAGTTTATCGGGCGATCATCTTGAGAAGGAGGCGTTTATGCAATCGGTGCGCAAGATCAGCAAGGTCTGGAAGGGCAAACCCGTCAGCGAAGGGGCCGGCGTCCATCTCAAACGGGCCTTCGGCAACGCCGAGGTGCCGCTCTTCGATCCTTTCCTCATGCTGGACGATTTTCATTCCAATTACCCGCCCCATTATCTGAAGGGGTTCCCCTGGCACCCGCATCGGGGGATCGAGACGATCACCTACGTGATCCACGGCACGGTGGAACACGGCGACAGCATGGGGAACCAGGGGGTCATTGCCTCGGGCGACGTCCAGTGGATGACCGCCGGCAGCGGCATCATCCACCAGGAGATGCCCAAGGGCGACCGGGACGGCCTCCTCTGGGGGTTCCAGCTCTGGGCGAACCTGCCGGCGTCGCAAAAAATGATGGCCCCCCGCTACCGGGGAATCGAAAGCTCCGAGATCCCGGAGGTGACCCTTTCCGGCGACGTCCGGGTCAAGGTCGTCTGCGGCGAAGTCGCCGGGGTGAAGGGGCCGGTGCGGGACGTCATCGTCGATCCTGCCTATCTGGATGTGACCGTGCCGCCGGAGACGACCTTCCGCCACCCGATCACCCGGGGCCACAAGGTCTTCGCCTACGTGGTGGATGGCGAGGGGTATTTCGACCCCGAGCGGAGCGCCTGCTCCCATGAAGTCGTCGGGAACGCCTATTTCGATATGAAGCAGCAGTGTGCCTGCAGCGCCGAAAACCTCGTTCTGTACGAAGACGGCGACGAGGTGGCCATCACGGCCGCCGAAAAGCCGGTCCGCTTTCTTCTCGTGTCGGGAAAGCCCATCGGCGAGCCCGTGGCCTGGTACGGCCCGATCGTCATGAACAGCCGGGAGGAATTGCGGACCGCCTTCGAGGAATACGAAAAGGGGACCTTCATCAAAGATCGCAGCAAGATTTGAAGTGGCCGATGCGCCTGCCGGGGAACCACGTTCTTTCCGGCCCCAAGCCGCTCCCTGCCCGCTCGGGCCGCCCGCTTTCCCTTGCCTTTGCTCCCCACGGTCGACAGCAGCTTGCCTGCCCCACGTTTTTTAATTGACGGGAGAGCCGCTTGCCCCTAAAGTGATGCCGACTCATCCCCCATGAGGAGGAAGCGGCAGATGATGCAGAGCAAGTCGGACAAAAAAATCATTTCCCATCCGGACCCGCCGGCAGGGACTGCGGCGCCCCCTCCTGCTTACCGCGAGGTCGCCTTCGATCCGGAATATCCGGTGCCCGCTTTTCTTCTTCGCCCGCTGAAGGGCGAGTATCTTCGCCGGGAGCTCTGGGTGCCCCTGGAGTGGCGAGACGGGCGGATCTGCGTCCTCATCGACGACCCTCAGAACATCCTGAAAAGAGACGCCATCGAAAGCCTTCTCAAGACCCGGGCGGTCGAGTACTGCGTGGCTGCGCCCGAGGAGATCCTCCTGTTCATCGACCATTTCTTCAGGGCGGAGTTGCCTGCGGCCGGCCGCAGCAAAGGCGAGGTCAAAAAAGGCGAGCGCGGCGCCGTCACCGAAGCGGACCGCAACATCGTGAAACTCGTCGACGACGTCATCGACGAGGCCTACCGCCGCCGGGCCTCGGACATCCATTTCGAGCCCGACATCGGCGACCGGATGGTCCATTGCCGCTTCCGGATCGACGGCGAGTGCCTCCTCTTCAAGAGCTACCCCTACGAGTACCGCTCGGCCATCGTCTCTAGGATCAAGATCATGTCCAATCTGGACATCACCGAGCGCAGGCTCCCCCAGGACGGCAAGATCAAGCACCGGACCCCCGATGCAGGCGAGATCGAGCTTCGGGTCGCCACGATCCCCACCCAGGGGTATGTGGAGGACGTGGTCCTCAGGATTCTCACCCGGGGGGTGATCCTCACCCTCGACGAGCTTCAGATGCCGCCGGAAGTCCTGGCGCAGTTCAAAGCGATTTTGAAGAAGCCCTACGGCCTGATCCTCCTCGTGGGGCCCACGGGTTCGGGAAAGACCACGACGGCCCATGCGGCCCTGCACATGCTCAACCGCCCGAACGTGAAGATCTGGACCGTCGAGGACCCGGTGGAGATCACCCAGAAGGGGATCCGTCAGGTCCAGGTCCACCACAAGATCGGCCTCGATTTCAGCAATGCCATGCGGGCCTTCCTGCGGGCCGATCCGGACATCATCATGGTGGGCGAGATGCGGGACTTCGAGACGGCCAAGATGGGGGTGGACGCCTCGACGACGGGTCACCTCGTTCTTTCGACGCTGCACACGAACAATGCCCCGGAGACGATCATCCGGCTTCTGGACATGGGGATCGATCCTTTCTCCTTTGCCGATTCCCTCCTCTGCGTCCTGGCCCAGCGGCTGGTTAGAGCCCTCTGCCCCGAGTGCAGGGAGCCCTACCATCCCGGCCGGGAAGAATACGACGAACTGGCCCGCCACTATGGGGAACGGGCCTTCGCCCAGTTGAATGTTCCTTACGACGAAAAGTTTACCCTCTACCGTCCCAAAGGCTGTCCGGCCTGCAACGGCATGGGCTACCGGGGGATGATGGGGGTTTTCGAATTGCTGACCGCCACGGACAACATCAAGCAGATGATCATTACCCGCAAATCCATGGCCGCGATCCGCAAGGCCGCCGCAGGCGAGGGGATGACGACCCTCCTCCAGGGCGGCATCCTCAGGATTCTCAAAGGTGAGACCGATCTTATCGAGGTTCTGAGCATCTGCATGCGGTAATCACGGACCATCGGACCGATTGTCGGAAGTCACGGAAAATGAGAAAAGAGGCTGGGAAGGAGCGAGAATTGCCGAGCGCTAGGAATATTGAAGTGGGCTGCGGTGCCGCAACGGGTGAAGATGGCTATGCCACCGGCCGGGACGCTGCGAGGCAGGCGATGTCTGGTATCCAATCCCACCCCCTGTCGGCGGTGATTGTCTTTGCCTCGGCTTCCATTCCGCTGGAAGAGATGCTGTCCGGGATCAGGAGCGTCGTGGGCGATGCCCCCTTGTTCGGCGCCAGTTCTGCCGGGGAAATCTGCAACCGGACCTATTCCGGAAGTGTGACGGTCATGACGCTCGCCTCGCCGTTCCTCAAGGTCAGTCTCGGCATGGGAAACGGTGTGTCGGCAGACTGGCGGAAAGCCGTCCAGGAAGCCGTGGAACGCGGTGGCATGAGTCGTTATTTCAACCGCACCGACGATGAATATTACAACGAAATGACCCGCGAAGGCCGCTCGGCCTTTGCCATGCTCTTTTCTCCCGGGAGCACCACCGATTCCGATTCCCACAGCCCGGAAATCCTGGAAGAACTCAAAGGACTTTCCCGGGGACGCATCCCCTTTTTCGGCGGAGCGGCGATCGATACCGAAAAAACGGGCGGCGAGCGGAATTTTGTTTTTTACGGCCGGCAGGCCTGTGCCGACAGCATGGTCATTGCCGTTTTTGAGACCACCCTCCGGTTCGGAATTGCCATGGGCCACGGTTTCCATCCGACGGCAAAAAGGGCGGTCGTCACCAAGGTTCGGGACTGCGAGGTCCTGGAACTGGACGGAAAACCGGCCGCCGATGTTTTTGCGGCCCTTCAGGAACACCCGCGAAAAGATTTGGAAGGCAAGCCCCTTTTTTCGTTGGGATTGAAACACCTCGGCATGCGCCATGCGCTGGGTCAGTACACGATATTTGTTCCGCGCCGCTTTACACCGGAAGGCGGGGTCCTCCTTGCCCATCCCGTGCCGGAAGGGGCGTTGCTCGTGCTTATGGAAACCATCGAGGCCGAGGTGGCCGCGGCGGGGAAAGACACCCTGCTGCGGGCGATGATGCAATCCGGCGTCGTGGAGCCTGCCGCGATCCTGGTCTGCTCCTGTTTCCTGCGGATGTTGCTGCTGGGGGACCGGATCGATGAGGAAATCTCGGCCATCACCGATATCATGCCCGGCGCGCCCGTGGTGGGTTTCTATTCCGCCGGAGAGCAGGGGATCAACGACGACCATGTGAGCCGCCACAACAACGAGGCCATCGTGGTCCTTCTTCTGGGAAATGAGCTTTCCTATGCCGCACAGGTGGCTGAAGAAAACCGGAACCTGCGGCGGGCGTTGGAATTCCGCCTAGCCGAGCAAAAACGGCTGGAAGGGGAATTGGCCGAACAGGTCCTTTTCCTGCAAACCCTGATGGACAATATCCCCTATCCCGTCTTTCACAAGGATCTGGCGGGAAGGTACCTTGCCTGCAACAGGGCCTTCGAGGAATATTTCGCTATCCGCCGGGAGGAACTCTTGGGGCTGACGGTCCGGGAGATCAAGACCGCGGACCAGATCGATGTCCATTTTGAAAAGGACCGGGAAATCATTCAGAAAGGCGGCAAGGTCGTCTATGAAGCGACAATCCGTCACACCGACGGCAAGGTGATCCATGTGATTGCCAACAAAGCGCTTATGCCGAAGTCTGACGGCTCGCCGGGGAGCATTATCGGCGTCCTCGTCGATATCACGGAACGCAAGAACGCTGAACAGGCGCTGCGGCTCAGCGAAGAGAAGTTCCTTAAGGCCTTTCATCGTAATCCCACCATGATGCTGATCAGCAGGGCCGATGATGGGACGGTGGTCGAGGTCAACGAAAGCTTTCTGCGGAACATGGAAGCGACGCGGTGGGAAGTGATTGGAAAAACCTCCCGAGACGTCGATATTTATGTCCATCCGGAGCAAAGGGACCTGGTGCTGAAAAGCATCATGGAAAAGGGGTATGTGCGGAACATGGAAGTCCCCTTGCGCGACAACCACGGGGAGATCATTCATTGCCTTTTTTCCGCGGAACGGATTCAACTACAGGAAGAGGAGCACATCCTGGTGCTGCTACAGGACATCACGGACCGCAAGTGGGCGGAGTCGGAAAAAAATGAGCGCATAAGGCTACAGAACGCTCTGGATATGGCGGGCACGATCTGCCATGAATTCAATCAGCCGATGCAGATCCTTTCGGGATATACGGATCTCTTGCTCTCCGGAGAGGGCATCGATCGGAAGGGTTATGAAAAACTAAAGGTGATCAAAGAGCAGATCCTGCGGTTGGGAAACATTACCCAAAAACTGATGGCAAGACTGGTCCGTTCAGGATTACGCCGGGATCGGCCATATCCTGAAAATCCATGAAAACGGCCCGGGAGAAATGAATAGCGAGTGAATTTGATCGGTCGCCGGGAGATTCACCTAATGGCCGGTGGAGGCAAGAGAGGTCAAAGAAGCGGACATGCGTGAAAGAAAGATTCTTCTCGTGGACGATGAAGTGCCGATTCTCCGAATGCTGGAAGAGGCGTTCCAGATGGAGGGCTATGAGGTCCTAACGGCGGAAAGTGCGGAAAAGGCCCTGGAACTCCTCGCCCGGGAAAGCGTCATGGTCATGTTCTTAGACCTGAAGCTCCCCGGCATGAGCGGCATCGATCTTTGCCGGCAGATCAGAAAAGAGAATCAGTTTGCCGTGATCTATGCCTTGACCGGCTACAGCAACTTTTTTGGACTCCTGGAATGCCGGGCTGCCGGTTTCGATGATTTTTTTCTGAAGCCTGTCGGCCTGGAGGTCCTTTACAAGGCTGCCGGGGATGCCTTCGAAAAGGTCGAACGCTGGAACATCTTCGGATGCAGCCGGACGTAATCCAGGTCAAGGCCGATGAGAACCAGAATCATCACCACGATCGTTTCCACCCTCCAGGGGGGAGAGCCGCTGGCAGGCTATTGCGCCCGGCGGTTCACCTATTTTACGCAAAATGAGTGGGAAAAAGAGATTCTGAGCGGAAAGGTGTCCCTCAACGGCGAAAGGGCCTGTAATCCCGCGATAGAGCTGAAAAAAGGCGATGTGCTCGCCTATGACGGAAGCGCCATCGTGGAGCCGGCGGTAGATCCGGCCATCGAGCTTCTCTATGAGGATAAGTGGTTCCTGGCGGTCCACAAAACCGGGAATCTGCCGGTCCATCCGGCCGGGCGGTATTTCAACCACACCCTCGTCTTCCTGCTCGAAGACCGCTGCGGACGCAAACTCTATCCGGTCCATCGCCTCGACCGCGAAACCTCGGGGGTCATGCTCCTCGCCTTTGATTCCCAGGCTGTGGCGGCTCTGGCCCAAGCGGTGGCGCAGGGAGAAAAGGAGTATCTGGCCCTGGTGCACGGGAATTTCCCGGACCGGGAGTTGATCGTCGATCTGCCCTTGGGGCGCGATGACGCCTCGGCGGTGAGAAAAAAGCGCCGGGCCTGGGAAGGGGGAACCGAAGCGGCCCGGACCCGGTTCCAAAAAGTGTTTGCCGCCGGCGACCTTTCCCTGGTCCGTTGCTTTCCCGAAACCGGCAGGCTCCACCAGATCCGCGCCCATCTCCTGGCCGCGGGCTTCCCCATTGTGGGCGACAAGCTCTACGGAAGGGACGAAACCGCCTTTCTCACCTTTGTGAAGCAGGGGTTCACCCCGGAGTTGGCAAAGCGGCTGATCCTGCCTCGGGCGGCGTTGCACAGCGCCCGGATCGCCTTTTCCCATCCCTGGACGAAAGCGGCGCTGACCATCCGCGCCCCCTTGCCGCCCCTCTTTTACAGCATCGGCGACCGGGAGATTCCCGGCCTTTCCGATGTCGACCGGGCGGCGTTCAGCGCGGCCCTGAAGGCCTGCGACGCACCCGTGCCCTGAAAGACCGTTCGTCTTTTCCTACGCCGCAAGCCTGCCCCCGCGAAAGCGGGGGAAGGTCGCAGCGCAACTTGAGCAGATGACCGTTTTTCAACGGCCTCCCTATTGATAGAAAAGAAACGGAAAGGCGCTCGTGAAAAGCGCGATGAGCCGGTCGCCCTCCTGCTGATTGTTCTTCAGATATGAGAAGAGCAGATCAAAGGCATAGGACCGGTCATCGACATACTTTATCGAAATGCCGCTGTCGGTGGCCAGCGGCTCTCCCTGGGCGAGAATGTTGGTCCGCCCGAAGCGAACCGCCCCGTTTCGGACAAAGACATTGCACTTGCCTTCCGAATTGCAGATCCGCATCAGTTCCGATTGGGGATCGAAATGAAAAGCGATCACCGCATAATCGCCTTTTTCCGAGCCGTCTCCTTCCTTTTCCTTGAACAGGTACACGTTATAGCGCCCGTTGGGCGATGACTTCACGATATCCGGCGTGCCTTGCCCGGCCTTGATCCTGCGGCACAGGGAGGTTGCATATTCCAGAAGACCCATTCCGTCCGTTTTGGCCATCAGGTCGACGTACCTGGCGATCACTTGCTCTTTGGCTTCCTTTTGATCGATCTCCTGGGGATTGATGATCGCCAGCTGCCCTCCCGGGGTTGCGCAGCCGGTGACCCCCCCGACAACCAAAATGATCATGGATAAACAAAACACTGCCGATAGGATTTGCAGGACCTTCAATTTCATATCTCACATTACCTCAAGTTAAAGTGGCGAATCAGGGACCAGGATTCAGTAACGGAACAGGGCCACGGCCGGACCGTTTTCCGGCAGGGCCTCCTGTGCCACGGCATAAACCAGCCCGCCGTTCACGGCGGTCAGCACGGCGGCCAGATCCAGGAGATCTTCGCTGCCGGCCTGGGGTTTCGCATGCATTTCCACCGCCTCCGGGTCGGCAACATAGCGGCCCCAGGCTTGCCCCCCCTCGGCGACGATCAGCTTCTCGATCCGTCCTCCAGAAGCGGCCGGAACGATCTCCCGAAGATCCCGCGCTGTCCGTCCCGTTCCGGCCAGCTGCCGGTACTGGGCAAGGACCTCCTGCTGCGCTTTGGCAAAGCGGGGCTGAACCAGCTTCCAGGCCCGCTTTTGCAGTTCTTCGGTGCTCAGCAGCTCCGGGCTGCCGGGGATGCCCTCGGTCAAAAGGTGAGGGTAGACGTTGACTTCTCGATAAAGGGGGAGCAGGTATTCGACGCCCGCCAGGATCAGGGGGACGTGGTCCTGGCGAAGCACCTCCTGCAACCCCTTGGCAATCTGATGGAAGTAACGGCGGATATCGTCCTTGTTGTCCGTGCCCCCCACCCCGTGGGCGAAAAAGAGGGCCGACTGCTTTTGCCCCGCCCCGGAAGCGCCGCTCCGGCTGCGGAACTGAAGCTGCCGTTCCGGTGCGTCGTACTGGATGGCCTCGGCAAGGCTCGCCGGGATGTGCTCCAGTTCCACCTCCCAGGCGCTGTAGCGGTTCCCTTCGAGAAGGCGGATTTCATTCTGGCTGAGGGCCAGCACATAGAAGCCCGATTCCTCGGCCAGCAGGGGGATCAGCGGCTTGAGATGGAAACGGCTCGCCACGACCACCGCAGCCTCGAAATGCATGGGCAGCCGGTAGGTGCGGAGGCTGCCGCGGGCGTAGAAGACCGCCAGGCCGTCGCCCCGGTACTGCCAGAAGGCGGCGTCATCGAGGAGCCTCTGCAAGGGGGCCGCGAACTCCTTGGCTTCCGCCCCCTTGAGCCCCGAGGCGACCAGCCGCTCTTCGGCCTCGCGGATCATGTTCTTGAAAAGAATGAGGTCCTGACGGCCCTCCACGGGCGCCCGATGGGTGGGCAGGTAGAGGGAGATGCACTGGCCCCCGCCGGGAGTCAACAGATCCTTCAACTCCTCCTTTGAAATCTGATCCATTTTTCCTCCAAACCTTGGGTTAGATGATTTGACATTGAAAAAGAGGCTGAAACTCCTTGTCAAGGGTGGTTTATTCTGCTTTGCCGACCACTGGTAAGTTGAATTGATGGCTCAAGATATCGCGGACCTGCACCTCATTCAATGAGGATTGATGGGAGGCATAATGGTAGGTAAAATCTGACATTATATTTCTCCTTGCTATTCATGGGCTCTTTCGCTATCGTTTTTTCAAACAAACCAGCCTGAACTCTTTAGCGCCTTTGCCCGCCGCCTTCAGGCAGGCAGCCGCTCTTCTTCCTTGTCGCCGCGCCCTTTCGGGGCTCTTTTGGATACGGTCATCGGGACTTTTGCGCCGGGCATGCGCCCTGCGCCGCCCTTGCCGCGTCTGTAACGGGTTTTTCTTTCATCTTCGGAAAGGAGGAACTGGTTATGGCGACCTACGCGAAAAATCAACTCTACATGGTGCCCCTGGCCGAGCTGCAGCCCGATCCCAGGCAACCCCGGAAGTACATGGACCCCATGGCCCTGGAGGAACTGACCGCCTCGGTCGGCCAGATGGGGATCATTGAGCCCGTGGTCTGCCGCCAGGATGCGGCCACGGGTCTCATCTACACCGTGGCCGGCGAGCGGCGCTGCGCCGCGGCGCGCAAGGCGGGCCTCGCGGCCATTCCCGCCGTCTTCATCGACGGGGCCAACTATGCCGAGATCGCCCTCGTGGAAAACCTCCTGCGCCAGGATCTCAATCCCATCGAGGAGGCCGAGGCCCTCCAGCGGCTCATGGAGGACCACAACTACGTCCAGGAGCAGTTGGCCCAGGTCATCGGAAAATCCCAGCCTCTGATCTCCAAATCCCTCTGCCTGAACCGGCTTCCCAAGGAGATCCGGGACGAATGCCGCGAGGACCCCACGATCCCCAAGAATATCCTCGTCGAAATCGCCCGGAAGAAGCAGGCGCGGGCCATGGTGACCCAGTACAAAAAATACCGGGAGCAGCAGGCCAAGGCCGCGGCCAAGGAAGCCGCCGCGGCCGAAGCCCCGGCGCAGCGCAAGCGGACCAAGGCCGAGGCCGTGGCCAACACCCTCGCCCTGACGGCCCAGAAAGTCGACGCCCTGGAGTTTCCCGACTTTACCGCCGAGGACCGGACCCTGCTCATCGATGCCATGAACGCCCTGAAGGAGACCCTGGAGCCGGCCATCACCCGGGCGGTGAAGAACAAGAAAAAACCGGTCTGAACTCGTTGAATCGGAGGCGGAAAAAGAGGCCAAAAATGAAGGCAAAATGATCGGGGCCAGCGGAATAGCGTTAATAGTATCGTGTAGATAAGTCGTATAACCGCGGGAATAATTTTTTGGGGGAGGAGTGGTTTGGGATGGGAGCGGGGGTGACAATGGGCTGGACAGCACCACAAATGTGATGATAGCCATACAGAA
>JAKAFS010000197.1 GCA_021817825.1 Deltaproteobacteria bacterium
GACGATTTTTGCAGCCCTCTGCGGATCGAGTCCGGCGACGGCCGCGGCGATCGGCCGGATCTCCATCAGCCAGATGACCCAGCGGGGCTATGATCAGGGTTTCGCCACGGGGGTCGTCGCCGCCGGGGGGACCCTGGGGATCATGATCCCCCCGAGCATCACCCTGGTCGTCTACGGGATCATCACCGAAAATTCGATCGTCAAACTCTTCATGGCGGGCATTGGCCCCGGCCTGCTGCTTGCGGTTCTCCTGTGTATCTTCATCGTTCTGCGGGTCCGGATCGATCCCGCCCTTGTCGGTGGAAGTGCTGCGTCACAGGCCGATGCGCAGATGGACATGGCGGCGATAAAGGAGACGACATTGCTCCAGGACCTCAAATTGGTCCTGCCGCCCATCCTCTTGATCATCCTCGTCCTAGGGTCGCTCTACACCGGGATTACCACCCCTTCGGAGTCGGCGGGTGTCGGCGCCATCGGCGCCCTCCTGGTCATTATCTTCCTGGGCCGTTGCAGCTTCGGCTTCATGAAGAGGATCATGGCGGCCTCCGCCCGGACCAGTTGCATGATCCTCTTTTTGATCTTCGGCGGCATGTCCCTCACCTATGTGGTCAGTTTTCTGGGCGTCGCCCAGGAGGTCGCCAATGCCATTGTCGGTTCCGGGCTGAACAAATGGGTGATCCTCGCTCTCATCTACGTGATGTGGTTCATCCTGGGGTGCCTAATGGACCCCATGAGCATGGTCGTCCTGACCATCCCCTTCATCTATCCGACGATGCTGGCACTGGGGTTCGACCCGATCTGGCTGGGCATCGTCTCGACGCTGACCGTGGAGATCGGCATGATCACGCCGCCCGTCGGACTCAATCTTTTCGTTCTTCGGGCGATTACCGGGATCCCGATGAACACAATCATGCGGGGGACGCTCCCCTTCGTCATGGTGCTCGTAGCGGCCCTCTTGATCGTGACGGTCTTTCCGTCGATCGCGCTCTTTTTACCCAATTTGCAGGCCGGGAAATGAATCTCCCGCTGAGGGGACTGATACTTACATAGTCCAGCAAAGTGCTCTTTTATGAGGTGACACGGCATGACTGAGGAAACAAAGAAGCTCTTTGACGAGCGGCTCGGCCGCTACCAGGCCGCCATCGCCCTGGAACCGACGGATCGCATCCCCATCGCCACGGGGAGCAACTCCTTCGCCGAGGTCTATTCGGGGAACACCCATCAGGAGACCCTCTACGATCCCGAAAAGTGGCTCCAGGCGGAACTGGCCTTCTGCCGTGACTTTCCGGAGGTGGATGTCCTGCGGAACAACCGCGTCTGGGGGCCCCTCTACGATGCCATCGATCTGAAGAGCTATCGGCTTCCCGGCCGGGACCTTCCGCCGAGTTCCCCCTTCCAGTTCGTCGAGCAGGAATACATGCTCGCCGACGAATACGACCTCTTGATCAAAAATCCCGTTGCGTTCATGTTCGACCGCTGGCTTCCCCGGATCGTCGGCGAATTCCGGGAACGGGGGTCGATCCGCTCCTACATGGCCTTCCTCAAAGGAGGGATGGCCCAGGCCCAGGTGGCCCAGATCATGAAGAACCGCAGCATCCGTCTCCAGGAAGAGGCAGGGATGCCCCAGCCCATGACCGGCGCGTTCCTCGCCCCCTTCGATTGCCTGGCCGACGCCCTGCGGGGGTTGACGGGCTCCTTGATGGACACCTACCGCCAGCCGGACAAGGTGCTCGCCGCCTGCGACGTTTTGACTTACGAGATGGCGAACTTCGCCCTGGCCACGGCGGATCCCCTGAAGCGCTATCCCCTTTTCGTTCCCACCCACAAGGCGACCTTCATGTCGCCGGCCCAGTTCGACAAGTTCTACTGGCCTTCCTTCAAAAAGACCCTGGAGATCCTCATCAAGGCCGGCTACAAGATCCGCGCCTATCTGGAAGGGAACTGGGGGCACCATTGGCATCACTTCCTGGAGCTGCCCAAGGGCACGGTCCTGTGCGACATCGACAACCAGGGCGACGTCTTCAAGGCCAAAAGGGAGATCGGCCATCACCAGTGCATCTCCGGCGGCATCGATGCCTCGTCGTTCATCATCGGGACTCCTGAGGAGATGCGGGAACGGGTCAAGGTTCTCTGCAACGAACTCGGTCCCGGGGGAGGCTACCTGATCAACGGCGGCTGCAATTTTCCCCATGACACCAAGGTGGAGAACTTCAGGGCCATGATCGACGCGGTCCTGGAGTACGGGGTCTATGACAAGACGGTGAAGCCGCGTCCCAAGCCGCTGCCGGAGGCGCCGCCGGTGTCAGCCTTTTCCTATCCCCGGATGGTTACCCCCTGGGAAGCCAAGAAGGCGGAACTGGGGGGTGTGCCGGGCGATGAAGACCTGATCCGCAAGCCCTGGGAGCAGCTGGAAAGCGCGGCCTATACCTGGCTGTGGCAGTGGACGATGTAGGAGAGATGGCGCGCCGGGAGACCATGTCCCTCGGCTCGCTGGATATTTTCGCGGCGAAAATCTCCAATGCTCGCCTCCGGGACCTGGCCTTCCGGCGCTGTGGGGAGGGAGGATAAAGAGGCCGTATTTTACGGTGCGCGCTGAAGATCTTGGATTGCCCCGGATGCGATTTTCATGGGGCGGAATGGCGTGTTGATGTAGTGGGAGAGGGTGTGC
>JAKAFS010000021.1 GCA_021817825.1 Deltaproteobacteria bacterium
TCTTAGGCGGCCTACATCATGTTCGTGCCGCCTGCGGGGCACGAACGGAGCGCGCTGAACGATCGCTGGTCCTCGCCGCAAGCGGCTCGAACCAGCGATCGAACCGCACCGCCTACGGCGGCTCCGCCCCCATTGTCACGGTAGCTGCAATAAATTGCATCTCCCGCGCCCAAGGGGGTGCGGTTCATCGCGCTCCGTTCGGCAAAGGGAAGAAATGATTAAAAGATCGCTAACCCTGATAACTCTTCTGATCTTCATCCTCCCATGGACGGCCTTCGCAGATCAGAACGAAGACAATACTTGGTTCTATTCCGTCAAGAACAATAAAGAGAAATCGAAACGGGCCTACTTGTTGGTTTCCTCTCCCGATAAGAAAGAAAGGAGGGTTATGGTCACTAGTGAGTGTGAGCGCCCCTATTACGCCGAGGGCACCTACGGAACGTGTACGCATAAAGTCAGTGTCCAATCGCCAGGTGGCACCAATTTCAAACTGAATACTGGAGAGGACGTCGTTATGGTTCAGTTCACCTATGATGCACCTCTCATCCTTGCAACCATCGAGTATGGCTGCTGTACCGGTTCAGACATCGCAAGATTCTATACGGACAAAGGTGAATACATTGGTGCTATAAGGGGCTACGGCATATCAACCCGTACGAATGGAAGCAACGTCATCGAAAGAACCTTCAGTATGGGTAATGGTACACGGTACCGAGACAGAATCCTTCTTCTTGTTCAGGCATCGGAAAAAGACAAGGACTTCAAAACCTGGACATACGGACCTGACGGCAAGAGCAAAACCATGCCAGTTTTGCTCAAGGTTCCCAATACCGAAGATTGCGAAGACTGGCATGTTGATGATTTTGTGGCATATGGCGATCGGCAGGACATCACCTTGAAGTTGAAAGGAGTTTGGTGCAGGGACAGGGAAGGCGACAGGGAGCAGTACTTCGGCTGTGCTCTCTCCGACAAGTCGGTTGCCTGCCATCCTGTCGAAGTTATTAAGTCGAAAGAGACGGGTGCCATGACAATAAAGGATAGCATAGAGAAATGAAGGCCGAACTACACGTTCCACCGGATCGCTTACGCTCCCGGTGAACTCGGCGTTATCTGGGGAGTTCGGGGGACAGTTTACTCAATTAGCGCATTGGTGGAAATAATTATGGGTATCCTGTCCCCGGAAATCCCCCGGAAATCCGGAAATCGGATTTCGGTTTAAAACGCATTCCCTTGCCAACTCGCCTCCGCACCCGCCCATAAAGTTGGCACATCGGAGAGAAATCCCCAAAGAAAAACCTTGAAAACCCTCACGAATACGGCATATATTGCTCCCGGCATGCACCTTGCTTTGCTGAAAGGCAATTCACAAATATGACGACGGCCCTGGCAAATTGCCGTAGTGGTATAGGTGCCTGCTGCTGGAATGTGAAGGCTAAGGTTGTGGATCGCTTTTCCGGGTGCGCAGTGATCATTCCTTAGCTCAATTAGCGCATTGGTCGAAATAATTATGTATCCTGTACCCAGAAATCAGAAATCCCGCAGGAGCTGCGATATGAAAACTCGGTTTAGTGCAACTTCGTTTAGTGTGCTTCGCAAAACCGGCGCGATGGCCCTGCTGTTCGCGATACTCCTCCAAGTTCCGCTGACGGCCCACGCCTATAAAGTGGTGGTGCAGAACCCTTTCAATTTTACCGCAATTGTAACGCTATATTATGGTATTTTTGGTAATCATCCACTTCAAATTGATCCAAATAGCTCAGAGACTTTTGATACAACTTTTTTATGTGCACAAGGTCTTGATGGGCATAAAAAAGGAAGTAGCGCTAATTTTCAAGGTACGGATATGTTTGGCACTTGGTATGATTTCCCCTCATTCGGCGCATCACGTTGCGGTGATGTGAATTTTAAAATTTGTAAAATGCCGGAAGGTAGCTCGAAGGAATATTCCTTCTGTACATATTAAAGCCCTGCAAACGGATTCTATCGTCACCGCCGCCGGGCCGCCGACCGGAGACGCATTCCGCGTCATTTCGCAGCTGATGAAAAAGGCGTTCATGTCCACGAGAAAGATGACTCTTTGCATCAGCTTCGGCTCGCGAAAGGGAGAAAATAATCCAGGTGCGGCAAAGGGCGCCATACTCCGTTGTTCTGATCCGTTTTGTATCCCTTGGCCTCAGAGTTTCTTGAACCGGGCCAGGGCGGCCCGTTTCTGCTTGGAAAGCCGGTGGGCGGGCCCCTTCTTTTTTGCGGCGCTGCTGCGGTCGTCGTCCTCTTCCTCTTCGGGATTGGAACCTACAGCGGGTGCCGGTTCCGCGGCGAGCCTTTCGAGGCGGGTGGTAAAGGCCGGGGAGTCGATGGCGGTCTTTCCGCGCCGGTCGGCAAAAACGGCGATCTCCCGGTCCGAGGTGACGACCAAAGTCTCTTCCCCTCCGGCCGCCTCGACCAGCCGCTTGATCACCTCGTCGGCCTTTTCCCCCAGGCGCGAGTAGATGATCTGTACCCCTCCTGCAAGGTCCCGTTCCTCCTGGGGCGAGCCTCCCTTCCAGCCGTCGAAGACGACGGTGATCCGGTGTCCCTTCCGCTTTCGGTAGCGGGCGAGGCTCAAAACGAGGGCGCGCCGGCCCGCTTCGAGACTGAGCCGTTCCTGGCCGCGCAAGGCGTCCGATTGCCGGATCAGGTTGTAGCCGTCGACGATGATATGCATGAAAGACCGTCCGCCTTTGGAAAACCGCCCTGTAGGAACCCGTTGCCGTCAGGGATAATTTGTGGTATAAACGCGCTACACCATAGCAGACCGGTATTCATTTAACACCAAAAAAGAGACATCCGCAAACGAGGTTAGCTGTCCTTTTCGGAGTAAGGTCTTGATTCACGGGCTTTCGCAAGAGGCTCAGGGGATGGAAGGTCGACCCAAGGGTCATCACCCACGGCCTTTCCCCGGGCTCGGCGACGGCATTATCACTCACCAGGGAGGATGGGAGATGAAGGAAATCAACAAGGTATGTGTTTTGGGGGCCGGATTGATGGGCAACGGCATTGCCCAGGTCTGCGCCCAGGCCGGCATGCAGGTGACGATGCGCGACATCGAGCAGCGGTTCATCGACGCCGGTATGGCGGCGATCCAGAAGAACCTGAGTCGCGGCGTCAAGAAGGGGGCGCTGAGCCGGGGCGAGATGGAGACCATCCTGGCGCGGGTCAAGCCGACCCTGGACCTGAAGGAAGCGGTCGCCGATGCCGATTGCGTCGTCGAGGTGGTCGTCGAACTCATGCCGGTGAAAAAGCAGGTTTACACGGAACTGGAGCAGTATGCCTCTCCTGATTGCTATTTTTTCACCAATACGTCGGGGTTGAGCATCACCGAGATGGCGGCGACCACCAAGCGTCCGGATCGCTTCATCGGGACCCACTTCTTCAACCCCGTGCAGGTCATGACGCTCCTGGAGATCGTCACCGGCTTCGAGACCACCGAGGAGACCGTGGCGGTCGCCAAGGCCTGGGGAGAGAGACTCGGCAAGGAATGCATCATCGTTCGGGAATCTCCGGCCTTTGTCGTCAACCGGATCCTCTGCACCATGATCAACGAGGCCTTCTTCGTGTTGAGCGAGGGGCACTCCTCGGCCGCGGAGATCGACAAGGGGATGAAGCTGGGCTGCAACCAACCGATCGGACCTCTGGCCTTGGCCGATTTGATCGGCAACGATACGCTCCTGCGCATCCTGGAAGGGCTGAACAAGGAACTGGGCGACAAGTACCGCCCCGCCCCCTACCTGGTGAAGCTCGTCCGGGCGGGCCGTTTGGGCCGCAAATCGGGCAAGGGCGTCTACGACTATTCCGAGCCTTAGCCAACCCTTTTCCAAACCGTTTTTCACGCACCCCCGCGGCTTTGCCGCGGGGGTGCGCTCGCAGGCACATTCAAGCAAGCGCACCGTTCATTCCCTTTTCGTAGGGCGGTTTTTTCCGGAAGAGACGTTTTTACCAGACGATCAGCGAGACTTGGGAGGAACGATCCATGGATTATGACTTCACCGAAGAGCAGCGGATGTTGCAGGACATGGCCCACCGCTTTGCCAAGGACCATTTTCCCGCCCTGTCGCAGCTAAGCGACGAAGAGGAAAAATACACGCCCGAGATCCGCAAAAAGGCCGCGGCCGAAGGGCTCGTCGGCGCCTGGATTCCCGAGGAATACGGCGGCGCCGGGGCCGGCTGCATGGGAAATACCATCATCACCGAGGAGCTCTCCAAGTTCGACATGGGGATCGCCCTGAACGTCACGGCCGCCACCTTCGGCTGCGAGGCCATCTTCCAGTACGGCACCGAGGAGCAAAAAAAGCAGTGGCTGCCGCCCGTCTGCGCCGGCGACTGGGTCGCGGCCGGGGCCTTCACCGAGCCCAACGCCGGGACCGACGTCTCGGGCTACCAGACGCGGGCCGTCAAAGACGGAAGCGACTATGTGATCAACGGCAACAAGATGTTCATCACCAACGGGACGGTTTGTGACTTTATGGTCACCCAGTGCATCACGAATCCCGAAGAAAAGAAACACAACAGCTTCAGCCTCATCATCGTCCCGGCCGACGCCCAGGGGGTGACGCGCAACAAGATCCACGGCAAGCTGGGGATCCGGGCGAGCGACACGGCGGAGATCGCCCTGGAGGACGTCCGCGTTCCCCAGGCGAACCTCGTGGGCAAAGAGGGGAACGGCTTCAAAGAGCTGATGCACTTTTTCGACACGACCCGCGTCATGGTGGCGGCCCAGGCCCTGGGGCTCTCCGAGGCCTGCCTGGAGACGAGCGTCAAGTACGTGAAAGAACGGACCGCCTTCGGCCAGCCGCTCGGGGCCTATCAGCTCACCCAACAGAAGCTCACCGAGATGGCGATCCGAATCGAGGCCCTGCGGGGGCTCGTCTACAGGGCGTCCTGGCTCATCGACCAGGGACGGCCGGACTACACTCTGGCGGCCATGGCGAAGTTCTTCGGCGGCCAGACCGCGGTCTTCTGCGCCAACTATGCCGTCGAGCTCCACGGCGGCTACGGCTACATCGAGGAGTATCCGGTCCAGAAGTGGTACCGGGACGCCAAGATCCTGGAACTCTACGAGGGGACCAAGGAAGCGGAGATCATGACCATCGGCCGGACGCTGCAGACGCGTTAGAGGGTGCCATCATGGATAGCTATGGGAGATTCCGCTATGAAAAATATTCTCGTATTTACTATAATTATCGTTGTTGTATCTTTCTCTTCTTTAGCATTCACCAAGAAAGTTGCGAATCCCTTCGGAATGGACTGGAATACAGACGGACCATCTAGTAAAAGTTGGATAAAAGTCACAGATATACACTATCTTGATAAGAATTCTGTTAAGAAGACAAACGGCTCTATCTATCAGGCTAGATTATGCAATGAAATGAAGATCCCCAAGGGGGGCGTCGTTTGGAATTATTTTAATGTTAGGATAGATTGCAAAACCAAACAAGCATATTCCCTAGTCGATGGTAAATGGATGGGGCCAGCTAACCTTACAGACGAAGACAAAGCGGTTATGAAGTATGCCTGCAAGTAACTTCCCTATAAGGATGCAACCCATAAAGACGCGCATCACCGAACTTTTCGGCATCGAGGTCCCCATTCTTCTGTCCGGCATGAGCTGGATCAGCGTCCCGAAGATGGTCGCCGCCGTCTCCAATGCCGGGGGACTGGGGATCCTGGCCACCGGTCCTCTGAACGCCGAACGGACCCGGGCCGCGATCCGGGAGATCCGCTCCCTCACCGATAAGCCCTTCGGCTGCAACGCCACGCTTCTGTTCCCCGGCGCCGCCGAGAACGCCAAAGTCATGCTCGAAGAACAGGTCCCGGTCATCAACTTCGCCCTCGGCAAGGGGGACTGGATCGTGAAGGCGGCCCACGGCTACGGCGGCAAGGTGATCGCCACGGTCGTCCACGCCCGGCACGGGAAGCGCGCCGAGGAGTACGGCGTCGATGCCCTCATCGCCACGGGCCACGAGGCGGCGGCCCACGGCGAGGCGGTGACCTCCCTGGTCCTGGTCCCGAGCCTGGTCGATGCGGTCCGGATCCCGGTCGTCGCCGCGGGCGGCTTTGCCGACGGCCGGGGGCTCGCGGCGGCGCTGGCCCTGGGGGCCGAGGGGATCGCCATGGGGACCCGCTTCATGACCACCAAGGAAAGCCCCCTGCACGATAATTTCAAACGCCTTTCCATCGAAAAGGGGGTCGAAGACACCCTCGCCTCGCCCCGGATCGACGGGATTCCCTGCCGGGTCCTCAAGTCGCAGCCGGCGGAAAGAGCCGTCCGCCGGGGCCTCGACCCGGTTGCGGCCTTCCGGAACTCCCGGGAGATTGCCACGCTCATGAAAATTCCCTATTGGAAACTCTGCCTGGGGGTGCTTGCCTCGGGGTGGAAGAACGCCCGCCAGCTGGCCTATATGGCCAACGCCTTCCAGGCCTTCCGCCTGGCCACCGAGGAAGGGGACTTGGCGCAGGGGATCCTGCCTGTGGGGCAGGCGACGGGCCTTTTGCACGACGAGCCCACGGTGAAAGAGGCGATCGACCGGATCGTCGCCGAGGCGATCGGGTCCCGGGAGCGGCTGGACGAAAAACTCCTCTGAAAAAGCGATCCGGCGCAACCTTCACCGTGACCCGGCTTTCATCTTTTCCCCGGAATCCGCACCTGCCCTTCGGCCGGACCTGTTGTCCTCTGATTCCGCTGCCCTGGAACAGCAATAATCGTATACAATATTCTTGACAACCGAAAGGCGTAATCGTATACCTAATCGCCCATCGGGTACCGGCGGCTTTTTCTGCCCGGCGGCGCTGCGGTCGGTCAGCCAATGAATCGATACTTTTGATTTCAAGATTCTTTTTTACAGATTTCCCTCGGCAGACGGGTCAAAAGAGATGCCCGCACCTGCCCCCTTGAATGAAATCGGTTCCACAGAACATGAGGAAGATTGATTTCAATATGCACCTCATTTGTCTGCCTCCCTTTCGTCATCCAGCAGCGGTCTTTGCCGGCCAGGGTTTCCGCTCGGCCGTCCGAAAAAAGTTCACCATTGCCATTGCAAGGGAAAATCGGAGTTCATAAGGAGGTGATGGAAGACAGGCGAATTGTCGGTTTCAAGGATGTCATTATTCACTGGACAGGAGGATTTCGATGAAGAAAAAGCAGTGTGCAACGATCATCAGGCATGCGGGACTCCTGATGCTGACCGGCCTTGCCGTGTGCCTCAATGAGGCAACCGCCGCGGTTTCCCCGAAGGCCAAAGCGACGCCGGCCAAGGCCGGGACCGTGGCGGCCGAGAAGTATGCCGTTCTCAATCCCCGCGCCGACCGGCCGGCCATCGAGGCCAAGGCGCTCGCCCCGCGCCTGACGACCCTACAGGGCAAGACGGTCTATGTCTACGGTTCGGACTTTGTGATGACCTCGGGCCTCGAAGTCATGCTGATGGTGGCCAGGGGGCTTGCCCAGACCGTGCCGGGCGTCAAGGTGGTCTATATCAGCGACCGTTACGGTGACGCCACGGCCGATACGGTCGTTCCGGCAATCCGGATCGCGAAGAACCGCGTCGACACCGACAACTGGAACACCTTCAAGGAAGCGGAAAAGGCCGATGCCGTGGTGACCGGCCTCGGCTTTTGAGGGAACGGAGCCACAGCACAGGTTGTGCTGACTGCAAAGTACGAAAAGCTCGGAATTCCTACCGTCAACATCGTTTCCACCAGCGTGGAAAGCGTCGCCAAAAAAAGGGCCACCTCGGCCACCGAGGCGATGCCGGCCCTGCGGATGATCAGCATCCCCAACGTCAGTCAGGAGGCCAAAAATGCATTGGCGCTCGCGACGGTGCCCAAGATCGTCGAGGCCCTGACCAAACCCCTGACCGAACAGGAAAAGTACAAGGGGAAGTTCGAACTGCCCAAGGAGCCGCGGATCGCCTTCACGGGGACCCTCGACGAGGTGCAGGACTTTTTCATCGGCGACCTGTCCAAGTACGTGACCACGGCGCCGCACGCCGAGTACACCGACGGCCTGCCCGTCATGCCGCCGACGCAGGATCGGGTGGCAAAAATGCTCAAGGGGACCAAGCACAAGGCCGACGAAGTCATCGGACAACTGGCCCCCTTGAACGGGATCGCGACGGTGGAGAAGGTGGCGATCAACGCCGTCATGGCCGGCGCCCGGCCCGAATACATGCCGGTGCTCCTGGCCTTGACCGAGGCCATGACCAAAGATGGCGGGGCCCAGAACTCGGCCCAGGGCGGCTCGGGCATCTTCAGCTACTCGATCGTCATCAACGGCCCGGTGGCCAAGGAGCTCGGCATCAACTCGGGCGGTCCCCAGCTGTCGGGGCCGGCGCCGCTTTCGCCGGGAGTTCCTGCCAACATGGTGATCGGCCGGTTCATGCGGCTGATGCAGGTCAATGTCGCCGGGATCGAGCCGGGGGTTACCGAGGCCAAGGGGATCGGAAGCCCCCGCAAGACGAGCCTCGTCATCGCCGAGGCCAACGACGAGAGCCCCTGGCCGCAGCTCTCCTCCGATCCGGGGATTGGTTTCAAGGACAAGGAGAACACGCTCACCCTGGTCAGCGGCTGGTCGGACTCCCTGACCGGCTTCGGACCGACGCTCAAGGATTTCGGCACCACGAAGGCCCAAATCTCGAATCCCGACGTCCTGGCCCGGTATCTGACCTGCGTCGCCGATTCGGCCCCGGCCCTCGCCCGTCCGGCGATGGGGCTTTTGTACTTTATGAGCCCGGCGCTGGCTCGGGAGATCGCCAAGGCCGGCTATACCAAAAGGGATGTCCAGAAGTGGATTTATGAGAACACCGTCGCCCCCTGGGGCAAGGTGAAGCGGCAGCCCTGGATCACCTTCACCATGTTCGAACCGGCCGAGTCGCTGTCCGTTCAGGGCAAGCCGATGCCCCTCTATGTGAGGGCGAACTACGCCCCGAACATGCCCGACGACACGCCGGTGAAGTATTTTGCCGCGCCGGAAGCGATCACCGTCGTCGTGGGACCGGGCACCCCGCTTCCCCAGGTCTGGTCGATGATCATGAACGCGCATCCGCGCTGGACGACCGCCATCGACAAATGGCGTTGAGACGTCCAGGTATTTGAGCGAACCCTGGGAGCCGTCCGTCGAGGGCGGCTCCCAGGATATGAATGCAGATGAGGCAAGTCCCGGGCTTGCCTCGCCTCCGTTTTTTGACAAGGCGAGCAGAGGGGCGTTTCTGTGTACAATTAATCGAACAAAATTTCCCGTGACCGGATGAGGTCTTGATGGTTTCGGCACAGCGCTTCTTCCCCTGAGCGCCGTAACCTTATGCGGATCGGCGGGACGTTTCCCCTGCACAATGACGTTTCCTTTTGATTCTTGACAAGGGGGTTAAAAGAATATACTTGTATACAACTCGTTGAATCAAAGTTCATTTCTCTGGATGAAATAGTGATGGCTTCGGCGCGGGTGTCATTCCTCTATTCCTCTGTCTTATCAATCGGGTGTCTTCCCGACAACGTTTATTGTCCCTCCGCCGCTCTCCAAACAGTTCGTCGTCGTGGTGGCCGGCGGCGGGTCGCCCAATTACGACGAACTCCAATCCGCCTTTGCGTGGGGCACCTTCGGCACCTGCACGGTGCTTCCGGTCGACAAGTGGAAGTAGCGGATCGCGAGAGATCCGGATAGAACCCGCCGAGACGGGTCGAAGAGAAGAGGGCAGTGGGCCGTCTTTTAATTACTGAAAGGTAAAGGAGATTTTATGGTCAGAAAAAGAGTAGTGGAGGCAATGGCTGTGACGGCCTTGCTCATGGCTGCGGTGCTGCCGAGCGATGCGGCCGTGCAGTCGAAGGCAAAGCCGGCGGTTTCGACACCGAAGTTCACCGTCCTCAATCCGGAAGCGCCGTTGCCGGAGATCAATACCAAGGCGCTGAGCCCCCGCCTCGCGAGTTTGGCGGGGAAGACGATCTTGATTTACGACAACCACGGCGGTTATGAAAAGCCGATGGCAGGGCTGGCGGCCCAACTCAAGCCCCTCCTGCCGCCCGATGCCAACATCGTCTATTACTCACCGAAGACGACCACCTGGACCGCCGATGATCAGAAACTGATCCCCAAGGCCGACGCCGCGATCGTCGGGCATGGCTATTGAGGCGGTGCAGCGGCCCGGGTGGCCGCCGTGTCTGCCTATTTTGAAAAGCAGGGTATTCCTGCTGTCGTTGAAGTCGCCGACCTGCCGAACGTGAAAAAAATTGCCCAGGATACCTTCCTGACCGAAGCCGTGCCTGCGATGCGGGCCGTCTTCATTCCGCCCGTCAGATGGACGGAGAAAGTGGCGGAGCAGGACCTTCCGAAGTTTCTCGAGGCCCTGACCAAGCCCCTGACCGATGCCGAGAAGAAATCCGGGAAGTACCTGCCGCCGGCGGCGCCGCGGATTGCCATGACCGGGACCTACGACGAGATCCAGGACTTCTTTACCGGCGATCTCAGCGTCTTTGTCGATACCCCGCCGACGGCCAAGTGGACCGACGGCCTGCCGGTCACCCCGCCCACGGCGGAGGCGGTGGCGAGGATGCTCAAAGGAACGAGCCACAAGCCCGACGAGATCGTCCATCCGGCCGTGGGGCCGCAGAAACGTCCCGTGACCGTGGAGAAGGTGGCGATCAATGCGGTGATGGCCGGTTGCAAGCCGGAGCAGTTGCCCGTGGTTCTGGCGATCACCCAGGGCGGGCTTACAGCCCCCTTTTCCAGCGCCGCGGCTTTCGGATTTTTCAATATCGTCAGCGGGCCGATCGTCAAGGAGATCGGGATGAACACGAGCGTCGCCCTCATGTCGCCGGGCAATCCGGCGAATGCCGCGATCTCGCGCTTCACTGCCCTGGCCCTGAGAAATCTTTCCGGATACACCCCGGGGATCAACAACATCACGGGCTATGGGAGCACCTTCACGGGGCTGACGATCGCCGAGAGTCCGGACACTCCCTGGGAGGGGCTCAACGTCCGCTACGGCGCCTCTGCCAAGGAGAGCGTGATCCTCCAGCTTAGCGGCAAGGTTTCGGCCCACGGCCATGGGATCGGCGAGACCACGATCATCAGCGACAAGCCTGAGGCGCCGCAGAGACTCATCTCGGCGGCGAAGGCCTACGTGCCCACGGCGGGCACCTTTGGCAAGGTTTTTATCGTCACCCCCAACATCGCCCGGAAATGGAAGGCAAAATTCGGGTGGGATTCGATGGCGAAGCTCCAAGATTACCTCTGGGACAACGCCACCTGGCCGCGCAAGAACTACGACCTCTCCTACTGGTGGGGGACGCGGGCGCCCTTCAAGGCCGCCGTGGAAGCGCTCAAGGCGCCCCGGGGGTCCCGGGTGCTGAACATGGACCATTTCGACGCGGCGCCCGACACCCTGGTGCCGATCAACCCCAGCCCCCTCTTTTTCCCCATCGTGGTGGCCGGGGGCGGCGTACCCGACTATCACGACCTCCAGAACGAATTCGGCTGGGGCGTGTTCGGCGGGTATACGGTGTTGTCGATCGACAAATGGAAGTAGCCTGAGAAGTTAGAATTCCGGTGCAGTCCGGACGTTATGCCCGGACTGCACCGGGCTCTGATTCAAGAACCCCTCTTCCAGAGGGCTGTATGCCGCCTACCGGATTGCCGGGGTGGGATGGGGCTTTGGTGCCCTTCTTTACACGAGACTATTTTCCGTCACCCCCAGCCGATCGACGGACTACGGTTTTCAGAACATTCCGGCGGTTGTCGCCGCGGCTGACGGAGACGGTTTAGGCAATGACGGCAAGGATAAAGGAAAGGAAATCGAGGATGTTGAGCGACAAAGGAAGAAGAGTCATCGTATTTTTTTGCCTGTTGGAAATTTGTCTGGGAGCCCTGACAACGGCGGCTTCGGCGGCGTCCGGCAAGGCGAAGGGCGACATCCGGGTGCTCGATCCCGTCGGCGCGCTTTCGGTCGCCGACTCGACCATGCCCCCGGCCGCGCGCCTCAAGGGGCTTGCGGGGAAAAAAGTCTGGGTCGTCGTCGTGGACTATGGTTCCACCCTGATGCCGGCCCTGGCGAAAGTCCTGCCAAAATACGCCCCGGGGGTCAAGGTCAAGGTGGTCGAGAGCGGCAAGGGCAATCCCTTCTTCATGCTCAAACCGGAGGACAAGCCCGATGCGGTCATTGCCGGCACCGGGGTCTGCGAGGGGACCACGCTCGACGCGACGAACTATGCCAGACAGGCGGAGAAGCTCGACATCCCGGCGGTGATCTCCTTCAACGGAGAGATCCTGCACGCCTACCAGGAAGCGATGGATAAATTAAAAGTTCCCAACATCCGGGCTTACGCCACGGCCCTTCCCGATCCCGCTCGTCCGGGAGATCCGGAACGGCTCGCCCGGATCCTCATTCCCCAGCTCATCGAGGGGCTGACCCGGCCCATCGGGGCTGATCGTCCGCGGATCTTTTTCACCGGTTCCGAGGCCAAGGCGCAAGCCTCCTTCGAGGCGCTCCGCTGGACCGGGGGAGTGCCCATCGTCCTGCCGACGGAGGAGCGGGTCGCGGCCCTGCTCAAGGGCACCAGCCACAAACCGGCCGAAGTCGTCGGCGTCATGGCGCCGGGGATGCGGCAGGCGACGGTGGAGAAGGTGGCGATCAACGCCGTCATGGCGGGCTGCACGGCGGAGCAGATGCCCTTGGCGCTGGCCTTGGCGGACCTGCTGTGTCAAAAGAAGGTGGCCGAAGCGCTCGGCCATAAAGAGCCCCCGGTCCTACAGATTTCCGTCGGCGGGCCGTCGGCCGGGCAGATCGGCACGGACAGCATCGGCAAGCTGGTGCGGCTGATGCTGATTCATTTGGGCGGCCTTCCGGGTCCGGCGCTGGAGGCAAGACGTCTCTGGGCCACGGTTCCGGACCAGGGCAAGGTCGGGGAAAGCACGGTCGCCCTGATCGATGTCGATCGGGCGGAAGTCTGGAAACAGTCGACGGCGGCCGTCGACAAGTGGCGATAAAAGAGGGAAGATCCTTTTCCCGCAGCCGGACCGGCTGCGCTGCCGGGCACTTCCTCGCCGAAGCCGAAAAGGAACTGGGGCCCATCCCCTGATTTCGGGAATGGGCCCCGTCCGGGAATCGAAAAGGGGACCCGCCGGAGGCGCGGTGTCCCCCGGAGCAGGCCGCCGCTTGCCCTTTCAGATGGTCTGGCCGCCGTCCACCCGGATGATTTCCCCGGTGACGAAGGAACTGGCCCCGGAGGCGAGAAAAAGGGCCAGCCCTGCGACCTCTTCGGGCTCCCCGAAGCGCCGGAGCTCGACTTCCTGGAGGCGCTGGGCCTTGCGCTCCGGATCGGTCCAGTTGACCCGGCTGAATTCCGTCCGGATGGAGCCGGGAGCGATGGCGTTGACCAGGATGCGGTGCGGGGCCAGTTCCCTGGCCATCACCTGGGTCATCATGTTCAGGGCCGCCTTGGTGATGCAGTAGGCCCCGGTCCGGTCGTTCCGGGCGCGGATGCCGCTGATGGAGCTGATATTGATGATCCTGCCGCCTCCCTGCCGGACCATCGCGCCGACCACCGCCTTGCTCACCAGAAAGGCCCCCTTCAGATTGACCTCGATGGCCTTGTCGAAGGCCTCCTCCTCCAGATCCGCCATGGTGCTCAAGACGGGATTGCCGCCGGCGTTGTTGACCAAGATGTCGATCCTGCCGAAGGCCGCCAGGGTCTTTTCAACCAGTTGGTCCACGTCTTCTTTTTTGCCCACATGGGCCGCGATGGCCAGAACCTTTCCTCCTTTGGCCCGGGCCTGTTCCGCCGCGTTTTCCAGTTCCGGCGGGCGCCTGTTGCGGCTGGAAAGGACCAGATCCGCGCCCGCCTCGGCAAAGGCCAGGGCAATAGCCTGACCGATGCCGCGACTCGCACCGGTAATCAAGGCCACTTTGCCCTGGAGAGAAAATAAATCTTTTTGCATGACGAACTTCCTCCTTTTTCGTAGTGGTTTCCATGACGCATTGCTTCAGCGCCGGAGCGCATCAAAAAACGCATCCCCCGGGGGGCGGTCTCCCTCGAAGGAGCGGTGTGTTTTTTTTCTTGACGTAATATCTGAGATATTATATATCAGATCCAAACCAATGGAAAGCGGAAAAAACAATCGAAACTGAGGGAGCTGGAAATAATGAAGAGAGCTTTGGAAGGCATCAGGGTGATCGACATGAGCCATGTGCTTGCCGCACCCATGACCACGATGTTTCTCGCCGATCTGGGCGCCGAGGTGATTCATGTGGAACCTCCGCACGGCGATGACTCACGGGAATACGGTCCCTTTGTCGGGACTCCGGATAAGAACCACAGCGGCTATTTTATCAGCCTGAACCGCAACAAGAAGAGCCTGGTCCTCAATCTCAAGCTGGAAAAGGGGAAAGAGATCCTGCGGGAGCTGATCAGGAACGGCGATGTGCTGGTCGAGAATTTCCGGCCGTCGACGATGGAGAAGATGGGCTTCGGCTGGGAGGCGCTTCAGAAACTGAATCCCCGGCTCATCTATGCGGCGATCTCCGGATTCGGCCATGACAGCCCGCCCGAGTATGCGGTCCGCCCCTCCTACGACATTGTGGCCCAGGCTTACAGCGGGCTCATGAGCATCACCGGTCCGGTCGGCGGCCCCCCTTGCCGGGTGGGCACCTCGGTCGGCGACATCATCTCCGGGCAGCAGGCGGTCATCGGCATCCTGGCCGCCCTCGCCTATCGGGAGAAGACCGGCCGGGGGCAGTTCTACGACGGCTCGATGGTGGACGGCCTGTTTGCGATTCTGGAGAGCGCGGTGGCGCGTTACACCATCTCGGGGGAGATCCCGGGACCGCTCGGCGGGGCGCACCCCTCGATCACCCCCTTCGAGGCCTTCAAGACCAGGGATTCCTGGGTGATCGTGGCGGCGGGCAACAACCAGCTCTGGGCGAAGCTTTGCCGGATCCTGAATCGCGAAGACCTGATCGAGGATAGCCGCTTCGCGAGCAACCACCTGCGGACCCAAAACCAGCGGCAGCTTTCCGAGATTCTCACCGGAGAACTGATCGCCAAGACGACGGGAGAATGGATCGAGATCTTCGAAAAGCAGGACATTCCCTACTCCCGGATCAACAACATGAAGGAAATTTGCGAGGACCCGATCATCGGCCACCGGAACATGCTCGTGAACGTCGAGCAGCCGCATGTCGGTTCCGTGCGGATCGCCGGGTCCCCGATTCATCTGTCGGAAACCCCGGGCCGGGTGGAAAAACCCGCGCCCCGGCTGGGAGAGCACTCGGAGGAGGTTCTCAGGACGGTCCTGGGTTATGATTCGGCAAAGATCGCCGCGCTCAAGGAAGAGGGCGTCGTCATTCAAGAGGCAGCATCATCAGGTTCTCGATAGCGGGGGTGGCGGCGCGCCTTAGGCAGACCGCCGTAAAGGGGTTGATTCTCCTTAGGAAAAGAGGAAAAGAAAGGAAGGGAAATCGTCATGAAGTACATCCGTACATTGCTTGTGGCCTTGGTATCCGTTCTGGTGTTGACAACGATGGGGTTTGCCGCTGATACCTATCCCAGTCGGCCGATCGAATTGGTGGTTCCGTTCAGTCCCGGCGGCGGGAGCGACATCTTCGCCCGCACTTTCGTGAAGTTCATGCAGGAAGAGAAGGCGCTTCCGGTGAATTTCAATGTCGTCAACAAGCCGGGCGGATCGGGCGTCGTCGGGTACAATTACGTGGCGGGGAAAAAAGGCGATCCCTATACCATGGCCACCGTGAGTTCCAGTTTCTGGGCGACGCCGATTGCCGGGCAATCTCCCGTTTCTTACAAAGATTTCACCCCCGTCGCCGGCGTGGGGTATGACAGTTTCATGCTCATCACGCGGGTGCAGAGCCCCTACCAGAGCATGCAGGACGTGATCGCCGCCGCCAAGAAGGATCCCGGGAAGATCAAAGTGAGCGTTCCGGCCATCGCCGCCGATGACGCCGTGGTGACCAATATGCTGGAACGCGCCGCAGGGGTAAAGTTCAACATGATCACCTTCGACGGCAACGGCCCGGCCCTGCTGGCGGCCCTGGGCGGACATGTGGATTTGACCTGGTCCAACGCGGCGGAGGTTCTGGTCCAGATCGAGGCCAAGAAGATCAGGGTGCTTGCCGTGGCGACCTCCAAGCGGATGGCGAAACTTCCCAATGTCCCGACCTTGAAGGAAATGGGATATAATGTCGAGTTTGCCCAGTTCCGAGGGCTCGTCATGCCCAAAGATGTGCCCCCCGCCGCTCTCAAGACCACGTCTGATGCGGTCAACAAGCTTTGCAAGAGTCAGCGTTGGCAGACCGAGTATGTGGAGAAAAACGTCATCACCGGGGTTTGTCAGAATTCGGAGGAATTCGGCAAGGCGGTCGTGGCGACGAACGACCTCTACAAGAAGGTGTTTGCGGAACTCGGCATCGGCAAAAAGTAGGAGATGACCATGAAGATTGCGGATCGCGTGGGGGGATTCATCCTGTTGGCCTTTGCCGGCTACATCATGATCACCGCACTTTCAATGCAGTATGCGATTTCCGGCGTGCCGGGGCCGGGTTTTCTCCCCTTTTGGGCCGGCTTGATTCTGGCGGTGTCGGCGGTCCTCATCCTGGTGAAGAGCTGGAAAAAGCCGCTCGCCGGGTTGTTGATGGAAAGCAGGGCCATTTTGTGGCGGACGCTGATCTTCGGCCTGGGGATGGCGGCGATGATCTTCGTGCTTCCTCATCTCGGCATGGTCGTGACCCTGGCCCTGTTCATGCTCTTGGCCGTGCCCTTTCTGGGCGCCAGGGAAAAGGTGAAAATCGCGATGGCGGTGGTCCTGGTGCCCCTGTTCGTGTTTGTTCTGTTTCAGTACGTCCTGCAGGTTCCACTGCCTGCGGGACCGTGGAGGTTTTAAGGCCATGATGGACACTTTTCAGCAGTTGTGGCTGGGCTTCCAAGTCGCCCTGACGCCGACCAATTTGATGTTCGCCTTCATCGGGGTGCTCGCCGGCCAACTGATCGGCGTCCTCCCCGGGATCGGGCCGTCCGCGGGGGTGGCCATCCTGCTCCCGGTCACCTTCGGGGTCAACCCGGTCTCGGCCATGATCATGTTTGCCGGGATCTATTACGGGGCCATGTACGGGGGGACGATCACCTCGATCCTCGTCAACATCCCGGGCGAATCGTCGTCCGTCATGACCTGTCTGGACGGTTACCAGATGGGTAAAAAGGGACAGGCCGGCAAGGCCCTCGGCATTGCCGCCTTCGGGTCCTTTTTTGCGGGGACGATCGGGGTCATCGGGCTGATGTTCTTTGCCCCCTGGCTGGCCGGCGTGGCCTTGAGTTTCGGTCCGCCCGAGTATGCGGCGCTCATGGTCATGTCGCTCATCCTGATCATCGGCCTCACCTCCCAATCGATGGCCAAGGGGATCGCCTGCTTCGCCCTCGGCCTCTTCATGTCGGTGATCGGGGTGGACGTGGTCACCGGCCAGCCCCGGTTCACCTTCGGGCAGGTCGAATTCCTCGACGGGATCGACTTCGTTCCCGTGGCCATGGGGGTCTTCGGGATCGCCGAGGTCCTGGACAGTCTGGCGGAGGGGAAGGTAGACATGAAGAATGTCAAGCTTCGCTTCAAGGACCTTCTCCCGAACCTGCGCGACTGGGCCATGAGCATAGGGCCCATCATCCGGGGCTCCTTCATCGGTTTCTTCGTCGGCATGATGCCCGGGAGCGGCGCCACGGCCTGTTCGATGGTCTCCTACGCCACGGAGCGGAAGTTATCGAAGACCCCGGGGCGGTTCGGCACCGGCGCCATCGAGGGGGTGGCGGGTCCCGAGGCGGCCAACAACGCCGCCTCGGTCGGGGGGCTCGTTCCCCTGCTGACCCTGGGCATCCCCAGTTCGGCCACGACCGCCGTGATGCTGGGCGGGCTTTTGATGTTCGGCCTCAGGCCCGGGCCGCTGTTGTTCGAGCAGAACCCCGAGTTCATCTGGGGGCTGATCGCCAGCATGTACATCGGCAACCTCATGCTGGTCATTCTCAACACGGTCTTCATCCCGGTCTTCGTGGCGGCGGTCCGAATCCAGGCGGCCTTCCTGTTGCCGATGATCGTCACTTTCACCATCATCGGGGCCTACAGCATGCAGAACAGCATGTTTCTCGTGTGGCTCATGCTGGGGATGGGGGTCGTGGGGTTCTTCATGAAGAAGTTGGGTTATCCTCCGGCGCCTATGGTCCTGGCGCTCGTTTTGGGCAACACCCTGGAGTCGGCGTTTCGCCAGTCGCTCCAGATGTCCCAGGGCAATCTGGGGATCTTTTTTGAACGGCCCCTGTCCGCCTTTCTCATGGTGGCGGCGTTCATCATGGCCCTTTTCCCCCTCTTCATGATGGGTTATCGGGCGCTGAAGAAAAGGCTTGCCGCCGGCTGAGGCGGGCCGGCAGGATAGACCAATGAAAGCCGATGTGATGAAACTCAAGAAACTCGACAAGATCGAACCGATCAAGGAGAAGGTGTACACCATCCTTCTGGAGAATATCGTTGAAGGCAGGATGAGGCCCGGCGAGCAACTGGTCGAGCAGGCCGTTGCCGCCGGGCTCGGCGTCAGCAAATCTCCGGTCCGGGATGCCCTGCACCGTCTCAGCGGCGACGGCTTGGTCGTCGGGGCGCCCTACAAGGGGTTCTCCGTCGCGCCGATGTCCGTCCAGGAGTTCAGGGAATTGATGCAGGTCCGGCTGGCGATCGAGCTCTTCTGCATCGAGCAGGCGATGGATGACTATTCCGAGGCCGATATCAGCGAATTCAAAGCCCATATGGACCGGGCCGGCAGCTTTCTGGAAGACAGCAAAGACAGTCTGGCCCAGGAAACCCATCTGGATTTTCATTCTTTGATCGTCAAGCGATGCGGCAATGAATTGATGCAGAGCATCTATGAAACCATCCGGAAGAAATTAAGGCGCTATCTGCGGAGCAATATCAGGCAGACGCCGGAAAGAATCCGGATCTCGAATCAGTACCATTTGAAGATTTTGGAACGGATCAAAAAAAAGGACAAACAGGGGGTGATCGGCGATTTGAAGGAGCACTTCAACGACATCATCGAGGCGTATCTGTCCGGGAAAATGGAGACGAAAGCCCAGATTGCGGTCTAGCGGCGCCGCCCCGGCGGCGTTCTTTGGGGCCTGATGGGTGATAACATGGGCATCTCCGGCTGTGCAAGCGGAGAGCCGGCGAGAAAGAGCGATGAATTATCCCAGTTGGATGGCTGTAAAGCAAAATCTCGATCGAACGCGGGTCGCCGATCCCTACCGCCTCGTGACCGAGCAGCTGACCGGAAAGTCCGGGGAGATCCCCGTGACGCCGGGGGCGAGGATCGCCGTCACGGGCGGCAGTCGTTACATCGCCAATATGGTCCCGATCACCCGGGCGGTCATCGATTATCTTCTTTCCCGGGGCGCACGGCCCTTCATCGTGCCGGCCATGGGAAGCCACGGCGGCGCCACGGCGGCGGGGCAGCTCCAGGTGCTCGAAGAGTACGGCCTGACGGAAAGCGCCCTCGGCGTTCCGATCTTGTCCTCCATGGAGGTCGATCAGCTCGGGGTCGTCGAGGGGATCCCCGTCTATCTGGACCGGCATGCCCATGAGGCCGACGGCATCGTCGTCATCAACCGGGTCAAGCCCCATCAGGTTTTCCGGGGCGAGGTCCAGAGCGGCCTGAACAAGATGCTGGCCGTCGGTCTCGGCAAGCAAAAGGGGGCCGATGCCGTCCACGGTTGCGGCAGGATCGATGTCCTGGGGACCCTCGGGGATTATATCCGTTCCCAGGTTCCGGTCCTCTTCGGGGTGGCCATTCTGGAAAATTCCTATGACGAAACCCGGGACGTGGCGGTGGCCCTGCCCGATCAGTTCAGGGAGTACGACCGGTCCTGGGTGAAGCTTCCCGCTCCCTCATCCCGCGAATCCCCGTCCGGGAACTGGACCTGGTGATCATCGACGCCATGGGCAAAGACGTCAGCGGCTCGGGAATGGATACGAACGTGATCGGTTTTACCCGGCGGGTGATGCCCTCCGGGTCGGCGGCCGTGCCTCTGGCGGTCCTGGGGCTGACGAAAAAGACCGAGGGCAACGCCATGGGCATCGGCCTGGCCGATTTCACCACCCGCCGGTTGGTCGACGGGATCGACTATCGGGCTACCTACGCCAATGTCCTGGCCTCGGGCATCTATTCGGCGGGACGGATTCCGGTGATTTTCGAGACCGAACGGGAAGTGCTGGAGATGGTCCTGGGAAAGCTGGAGCATCCCGAAAAGGCGAGGATCATCCGGATCAAGGACACGCTGCACCTGGACCGCTTTTGGGCCACCGAATCGCTCCTCGGAGAGATCGGTCGCCAGGAAGCCCTCGCGACCGAAGGGGGGCTGGTGGAAACCCGTTTCGATACAACGGGACGATTGGCATTTTGACACAGACGCGACGCCCGCAAGGCGCGTTGAGCAAAGTTAGGAAGTAGAAGGAGTTTGTAATGACAGGCATGCTTAGCGATATTAAAGTTCTCGACCTTACGACGTTTCTCTCCGGCCCCTTTTGCACCATGATCCTGGCCGACATGGGGGCGGAAGTGATCAAGATCGAAACGCCCCCCAAAGGGTGCGCCACCCGCGGCACACCGCCTTTCGTCAACGGCGAAAGCGCCTATTTCATGAGCCTGAACCGGGGAAAGAAGGACATCACCCTGAATCTCAAGAGCAAGGAGGGGAAAAAGATCTTCCTGCAGCTGGCCGCCGAGTGCGACGTGCTGGTCGAGAATTTCCGTCCCGGAGTCATGGAACGGCTCGGGTTCGATTACGAGACCATGTCCAAGCTGAACCCGAAGCTGGTGTACGCCACCATCTCGGGCTTCGGGAGCACCGGCCCCCTGCGGGAAAAAGGGGCCTACGACATGGTCATCCAGGGATACGGCGGGGTGATGAGCATCACGGGGAATCCCGGGGAAGATCCGATCCGGGTGGGCTATTCGGTGGCGGATCTGGCCGCCGGCCTCTACGGCGCCATCGCCGTCACGGGCGCCCTGCGGGCCCGCGACCGGATGCAGAAGGGGCAGCATTTGGATATTTCGATGTTCGATTGCCAGGTGGCCCTGATGGAAAACGCCATCGCCCGCTATTTCGCCACCGGCGAGATCCCCGGCCCGCTGGGAAACCGGCATCCCTCCATCGCCCCCTTCCAGGCCTTCAAATCATCGACGGGCTATTTTACGGTCACGGCCAGCACCGATGAGCAGTTCGGAAAGCTCTGCGATGTCCTGGAGGTCCCGGGTTTCAAGAGCGATCCGCGCTTTCTGACCAAGGCCGACCGCGCGAAAAACGCCCCCGAGGTCAGTTCGGTCTTCGGCCGGCTGTTCGAGGGGAAGCCTAAGGAACACTGGATCGAGCGCCTCGACGGCTGCGGCGTTCCCTGCGGCCCCATCAACAACGTCCAGGAGGTGGTCGAATCGCCGCAGGTGCAGGCCCGGGGGATGATCGTCGAAATGGACCATCCCACGGCGGGGAAGATCAAGATGGCCGGCTCCCCGATCAAGGCGTCGCTGACGCCGGTGTCCGTCCAGTGTCCCCCGCCGCTTCTGGGGCAGGATACGGAGAAGGTTCTTGCCCGGTTGGGCTACGGCGGCGAGGAAATCGCTGCCTTCAAAACGGCAGGCATCATTTAGGAGAATTAGGAGAATTAGGAGAACCCTATGGGACTGATGACGAAAAACGAATATATCGAATCGCTCCGGAAGCTGAAGCCGACGGTGTATATGTTCGGCGAGAAGGTGGAGAACGTGGTGGACAATCCGCGTCTGCGGGCGGGAATCGAGGCGACCGGGGCGACCTACGAACTGGCGGAAGATCCGGAGTTGCGCCACCTGATCGTGACCGAAAGCAAGCTCATCGGCGAGCCGATCAACCGGTTCAACAACCCGCCGCAATCGATCGAGGACCTCGTGGCCCGGGTGAAGATGAACCGGGTGCTGGGCCGCCGGGTCGGGACCTGCTTCCAGCGCTGCACGGGCCAGGACTGCCTGGCCTCGCTGTCGGTGGCGACCTACGATTGCGACCAGAAGTACGGCACCCAGTACAATAAGCGGTTCACCGAATTTCTGAAGTACATGCAGAAGAACGACCTGGTCGCCAACGCCGGGGTGACGGACATGAAGGGGGACCGGAATTTGGGTCCCACCGAGCAGCCGGACAAGGACGTCTACCTGCACATCGTGGAGAAGCGTGCCGACGGGATCGTCGTTAGGGGGGCCAAGGCCCACCAGACGGGATCGCTGTCGTCCCACGAACTGATCGTCCTGCCGACCCGGGCGCTGCGCAAGGGCGAGGAGGAGTTCGCCGTGGCCTTTGCGGTGCCTGCCGACGCGCCGGGGGTGATCCACGTGGTGGGGCGCTCCAGTCTCGACACCCGTGAAGAGGGGGGCTGCGACTGCGGGAATGTGCGGTACTCCAAGTACGCGCCGACGGTGATCTTCGAGAACGTCTTTGTCCCCTGGGAACGGGTGTTCCTCTGCGGCGAAGTGGAGTATGCCGCGGACCTGGTACTCTATTTTTCGGCCTTTCACCGCCAGAGCCACGGGGGCTGCAAGGCGGGGAAGATCGACTGCATGGCCGGGGCGGCCTTGACGATGATGACCTACAACGGGACGGACAAGGTGGGTCACCACAAGGAGAAGGTGATCGACATGATCCACCGGGCCGAGACGCTCTACGGCTGCTCGCTGGCGGCGTCCTACGAGGGGAAACAGAAGCCTTCGGGGGTCTACTTCATCGACCCGGTCCTGGCCAATGCCTCGAAGATCCACGAGGGGCGGGAGATGGCCGAGGCGACGCGGCTGATGATCGACATTGCCGGCGGCTTCGTGGCGGACCTGCCGTCGGACAAGGATTTTGCGAACTCCGAGGTGGGGCCGCTGCTGAAGAAGTACTTAAAAGGGGCGAGCAATGTTCCGGTGGAAAACCGGGTGAAGATGTTTCGGTTCATCGAGAAGATGGCGATGGAGAGCGCCGATACGATCTCGGACATCCACGGCGGCGGCTCTCCGGCGGCGCATCGGCTGACGATCTACCGGGAGGCGGACACCCAGGCGAGGATCAAGGCCGCCAAACGGCTCGCCGGCATCGAGGAGTAACGTTAGCCTGCTTTGGGGAGGAGTCGCTTTGTTTGGAAACTTCCCTAAATCATTACATAAATTTAATTAATCGTCATGTCTCCTCGCCGGCAATGGTGCCGGCGGGGAGATGTGGTGAAAGGAGCTTTCCGATGAAAGTGGCGTATCGCAACAACAAGGACTTTTGGTCCGGCATCATGTTCGTCGTCTTGGGCTGTGCAGCGATGATCGGTGCCCGAAATTACCCTTTTGGATCCACACTCCGTATGGGGCCCGGCTACCTGCCCACCCTTTTAGGCGGTATACTGACCGTATTCGGCATATACATCGGACTCAGGGGGCTGCGCCGGAGCGACACCATGAAGGGAGGATGGTCCTGGCGGGCCTTGCTGATTTTGCCCCTGGCCATGGTCCTGTTTGGAGTCCTGATGGAATATGCGGGTTTTGTCCCGGCGCTGATGGCGGTGATCATTGCCTCGGCCATGGCTACCCCTGAATCCAGATGGAAAGAAGTCCTGCTGATCAGCATTGGGCTGACCGCGCTTTGCAGTGTCGTTTTCATCTGGGGACTCGGCCTGACTTTCCCGCTCATCAAGGGATTCTGACAAGGAGAGATAGTCATGGAATTGTTTGACAATTTGATTTTTGGCTTTAGCGTGGCGCTCACTTTGCAGAATATTTTCTACTGCTTCATCGGCTGCATGGTGGGGACTCTCATCGGCGTCCTGCCGGGCATCGGACCGATCGCGACACTTTCCATGCTCATGCCCTTCACCTTCACTCTCCCCCCTGTCGGGTCGTTGATCATGCTGGCAGGCATTTACTACGGTTCCCAGTATGGGGGATCGACCACGGCCATTCTGGTCAATCTGCCGGGCGAGAACTCGTCGGTGATAACCTGCATCGACGGTTACCAAATGGCGCGTCAGGGGAAAGCCGGGCCGGCGCTGGCCATGGCCGCGATCGCCTCATTCGCTGCCGGTACCGTCTGCACGCTGATCGTGGCGATGTTCGGACCTCCGCTGGCCGAGATCGCACTCCAGTTCAATTCCCCGGATTACTTTTCCCTGATGTTGATGGGGCTGGTGGTCTCGGCGGTGCTGGCCGAAGGCGATATGGCCAAGGCGCTGGCCATGATGTTCGTCGGATTGCTCCTAGGTACGGTGGGAACCGACGTCGCCTCCGGCGTAAAGCGCTTTAATTTCGGAATCTATGAATTATCCGATGGCATCGGTTTTGTGGTGTATGCCGTCGGTGTATTTGCCATCGGCGAAATCATCGCCAATCTAGGGGACCCGGAAGAACGCAGCGTATTCACCTCCAAGCTAGGACGTCTCTGGCCTTCCAGGGAAGATTTGAAAAGATCCATTTTACCTATCGTTCGCGGAACGGCCATGGGGACCTTCTTTGGCGTGTTGCCCGGAACCGGACCGGCCATTGCGTCCTTTTCTTCCTATATGGTTGAAAAAAAACTGGCCAAAGATCCCTCGCGATTCGGCAATGGCGCCATCGAAGGGGTTGCCGCGCCCGAAGCTGCCAACAACGCGGATGCGCAGTGCAAGTTCATCCCAATGCTTTCCCTGGGGATTCCCGCGAGCGGCACCATGGCGCTCATGCTTGCGGGGCTCACGATCCAGGGGATCGTGCCCGGTCCCGCAGTGATGAAAACCAATCCGGATCTCTTCTGGGGTCTGATCGCAAGCATGTGGATTGGCAATGCGATGCTGGTCATTATCAACTTGCCTCTTATCGGTCTCTGGGTGAGTCTGCTCAAGGTTCCCTACCGAGTGCTTTTCCCGGCCATTATGGCCTTTTCAGCCATCGGGATCTACAGCGTGAACAGCAGTGCTTTTGAAAACTACCTTGCGGCGCTATTCGGCATCATGGGCTTTCTGTGGAGAAAATTGGGGTGCAGTCCGGTGCCGGCGATTCTTGGGTTCGTATTGGGTCCCATGATGGAAGAAAACCTGCGCCGGGCCTTGCTTGTCTCCCGAGGGGACCCTCTGGTTTTCTTCCAACGGCCGATCAGCCTCGCGTTCATTGTGGTCACGGTGGTGATCCTGATCGGGATGTCGTTGCCGAAGGCGCGTAAAAAACGGGGGAACATCACCGGCTGACGATGGGCCTGATTGGGGGGCTGCGAGAGAGGCATGGAAAGAACGACTCAAGAAAGGATGTAACGGTTTGACAATGACGACAGCTCCAAAGTTCAAGGTGATAGAAGGTTGGGAAAAGTTGCCTCCGGGATACGTGCACAAGGACGTGGATGGAGTGGCCGTTGATTCAAAGGACAATGTCTATTTGATGACCCGGGAAGACGCCAGGATCATCGTCTACGACCGGGACGGCAATTTTCTGCGATCCTGGGGTGAAAATGTCTTCACGCCGCGTACCCATGGGATTGCGATCGATGCAGACGACATGGTGTACACCGTGGATGACGGCGATCATACGCTGCGGAAATTCACGCCTGAGGGGGAACAGGTCATGATTATCGGCACCCCCGGGGTGGCCTCCGACACAGGTTATGACAGCAGGAAGGGGCATGACAGCGTCCAGCGGAGCGGCCCCCCCTTTAACCGGCCTACCGATATCGCTTTGGCTCCGAATGGCGAAATTTATGTCAGCGACGGTTATGGAAACTCACGGGTGCACCGTTTTTCCGCCGCTGGAACGCTGATCCAATCTTGGGGAGAACCGGGCGAGGGACCGGGACAGTTCCGCCTGCCTCACGGCATTGGAATTTCTCCGGATAACCGTGTTTTTGTCGCCGATCGCGAAAATGACAGGGTGCAGATCTTTTCCCGGGACGGGGAGTTTCTGGAGGTGTGGAACCACGTCCAGAAGCCGACGGATATCGCCTTCGACAAGGAAGGACGGGTCTACGTATCGGAATTGTGGTGGGTGCCGGGCCAGAAGTCTTTTACCCGCGGGCCGATCAAATATGACCTGCCGGGCGGTGTGCGGGTCCTGGACCTCGCGGGAAACGTACTTCTGCACTGGTGCAGCGCGGACCGGACGGCGGCGGGGAATTTTGTTTCCCCTCATACGCTCTGCGTGGATTCCCGCGGGGATTTATACGTAGGGGAAGTGACTTGGACCTACGGCGTTTGCCGCTTTGGCGTCCGGGAGGATGCGCACACCTTCCAGAAATTCGTGCGCAGCTGAAGAAAACGATGCCCGTTGGACCGTCAAAAGAGCCGGCGGTCCAACGGGCATTGTTTTATGGCAGGGCAGGAACCGGATCATCCGACCTTCAGTACGTTTCTTACTTCAAGGCGCTCCGCTCCGTTTTCTGGCTTATATATAGTTCATGGAACTGCGTTTTTCTATGTTTCATCAGTACCTTGCATATCGCTTCTGCGTTTTTTTCCTTCACCGCCGCAAGGATCAACCGGTGTTCCCGCATCGTCTGTTCCGCCCGCTGCTCCGTCCAGGGAACGTGCAACACCATTTGCAGCTTGTTGTATAGTTGCAGGATGATTTCCACCAATAACTGGTAAGAAGAATCGGCATAAAGCCCTGTGTGAAATTGCTTATTGAGTTTTTTGAACTTGTCAAATTTGGCCGTTTTCAAGGCCCGCTCAGCTTCATCGAGCACCCTTTCCAGTTTGCGGATTCGCTCTTCAGTGATCTGTTGGATCGACAACTTGACGGCAAAACATTCCAATTCAGATCTTATCATGTGCATTTCTTCGACTTCGGCTTGATTGATGTCGGCCACTGTCGCGCCGATGTGGGGAATGACTTTTAGAAACCCCTCTGTCGAGAGCTTGTTGATGGCCTCTCTGACGGGAACGGGACTGACCTCCAACTGTAGGGCCAAGTCTTTGGGGTTGATTTTTTCGCCGGGAGCATATTTTGCGTTGATAATTGCGTCCTTGATATAATCATAAACCATTTTGTTCTTTGTTTTGAATGTGGCCATTCCCGTCATCCTTTTCTGATAATGTCCCGTCTATCCCGTCCAACAAAAAAAGCCCTACCTTCACGACAGGGCGTTGTAATTGCGTCAAGCGCCCGCCGTTTGCAGCGCCTCTTCAACTTGGTCGAGCTTATACCAAAGTCAGTTACTCAATGCAATTTAATATTTACAAAGGTCGGGACGTTGTGGGCAAGAAGAAACAATGGACCGTGTAAGCCACGCAGGCAGGCGCATTGCTTTGCGGAACAAACGGCCTCCGGGACCGCTTCCTTGCAAAACGGGGCAGGAGAAGTCCATGCGGATTTCTCCCGCCCCGGGGAAGCAACATTCATCGTTGTAAAATCACCCCGAGCTCAGCGGTGCCAACGCCGGCGCCATTGGGCAGGGGGCCATTAACCAAACGCTTCATTCATCACGAATATTGGCGTCCTTGATCACCTTGCCCATAGAACCCAACTCTGCCTTTATGAAGGCCGCGGCCTCCTCGGGTGTGCTGCCGACCACCTCGGCGCCGGCATTGAGGAACTTTGCTTTCACCTCCGGCTTTTTAAGGATCTGGGAGATTTCTTGGTGCAACTTTTTAACGATTGCCGCGGGTGTACCCGCCGGAGCGAAGAGCATCAAATTTGCCGTCACTTCATAGCCCGGAATCGTGGCGGCAATCGTCGGCACGCCGGCGGCAAGGGCGGACGGTTTGATGCTGCTTACGCCGAGGGCCTTCACTTTTCCCGTCTTCACCTGCGCCATGGCAGTGGTGGGCACGGAAAACATGACTTCCGTTTCACCGGAAAGCAACGCGGTAAAAGCCGATGCGATGCCCTTGTATGCCACTCGGGTCATATCGGTCTTGGACATGGATTTGAAGAGCTCCGCCGATAGATGGGATCCCGTGCCTGTGGCTGCCGATGAATAGTTCAGCGCACCCGGCTTGGCCTTGGCCAACGCAATGAGTTCCTTGACGGAATTGGCGGCCACTTTGGGATGAACCACAAGAACCTGAGGCGACATGGACAAACAGGTGATGGGAACAAAGTCCTTGATGGGATCATAGGGCACATGACTGCGCATCAAAGGCATAAGCCAGAAGCTGTTAAAGTAAGCAAGCAAGGTGTAACCATCAGGATTCGCTTTGGAAACAATTTCCCCGGCGATGACTCCGCCGCCCCGATTTTCAACCAGCACCCGCTGTCCCAGTTTAGCTGCCAGTTCCTCAGCGATGATCCGCGACAGCACGTCGCCGGCACCCCCTGCCTCTGCAGCAAAGAGGTGAATGGGTTTTTGAGGATACGCCTGTCCGAAAACCGTGCCGCCGCCGAAAACCATCATTCCGACAGACAGCACTACCGCGATAATACTCTTTTTTAGCATCATTTTGTTTCCCTTTCCGCCTTGCATGAGGCACCTGTAAAGATAGTGATACATCGAAACCTGTAATGGATGGTCATCCCTCTCTATGACCGATATTAATGCATAACGGCGCCTCCGTCGATGACGAGCGTTTGGCCGGTGATAAAGTCGCTGTCCCCTGAGGCCAGGAACATGATCGTGCCGACTACGTCATCGGCGTTTTCAATGCGCTTGATGGCCCTCCGGGAGGCGGCATTCTGACGAGACCGCAGCTCCTCCTCGCTCGCGACCTGCTCGGCAATGAGCCCCCCCGGAACGACGCAGTTGACATTGATATGGAACTCCCCCATCTCCTTGGCCAGCGCCCTGGTCAATCCGACGATCCCTCCCTTGCTCGCAATGTAATGCGCATAGGTGGCGACAGGCTGGAAAAACTGGCCCGAGGCGACATTGATGATCTTTCCTCCGCCTTGCGCGCGCATGTAGGGAAAAACGGCGCGGCAGCAGAGAAAAGATCCTGTAAGGTTTACGGCAATCACCCGATTCCATTCGGCGAGAGAGAGTTCATAAAAAGGAACCCGCGAAATGGCGCCCCGGCTGACAAGGGCTGCATTATTGAAAAGGATGTCAATTTTCCCGAACCTGTCCATTGCCGCTCCGGCCAGACGTATCGCCTGCTCCGGATCGGACACATCCGTTTTAACAGCGATGGCTTCCGATCCCGCAGCGTGGATCTGCTGCACGGCCTCTTCTGCTTTTGCCATATCGATATCGGCAATGACGACCCGGCAGCCCTCGTTTGCCATGGCCGTTGCGCAGGCACGTCCCAGCCCCTGCGCTCCGCCCGTGATCAGGGCCACTTTCCCTGCCAATCGTTTATTCATGCACACATTTCTCCTTGACGCGCGACCTGCTGCTGCCTGCCCTCCGAACGAGCCGCCCTCGGTAAATAGATGCCTGGCAGCGGGCACAACCTTTGAGCCCCTTATCCCCTGCCCGAGGGGTCATTTGGAGAGGTTGGCGCGATCGATAACCTTTTTCCAGCGCACCATTTCCCTCGTCATGACTTGCCCCGCCTCTTCAGAAGAGGTCGCCCAGGGTTCTGCCCCGATAGCGCGCATCTGCTGGATCACGTCGGGGGATTTGAGCGCCGTGGCAATTTCCTTGTTGAGACGATCAATGATCGGTTGCGGGGTTCCGGCCTTGACGCTGTAAGCATTCCAGCCCGTGACTTGGAAGGAAGGCATGCCCAACTCCGTGGCTGTGGGGGTGTCCGGCAGACCCACGTAGCGTTTGGACGCGGCGTTGGCCAGTATCTTGATGGCCTTGCTCTTGATTTCCGGCATGATTCCCGGTACGAGCTCGAAAGCGACATCGACTGCGCCGGAGCGCAGTGCCGTCAGCAGATCCGGTGTCCCTTTGTGGGGAACAACTGTTATGTCAATCCCGGTCAGCGACTTGAAGAGTTCGGCCGACAGATGCTGCGTTGAGCCGACGGTGACGGTTCCCAGTTTGAGTTTGCCGGGACTGGCCTTGGCCGCTTCCAGAAACTGGGCCAGCGAGTTCAACGGCGATTCGGGGTTCGCGCAAACGACCAGATCATAGCTCGCCAGCGTCGAGAGCTGCGTGAAATCCTTCAGGACATTGTAGGATAAGCCTTTGACCATCGATGCGTTGATCGCGACGCCGATTCCCCCATGGAAGATCGTATAGCCATCGGCCGGGGCTTTCAGCGTACGTTCCGCGACGGCCGGGATGCCGGCAGTGGCCAGATTTTCAACCTCCACCTTCTGCCCGATGGTGCTGCTGAGTTTGTCCGCAACGATACGTGCCGTCTGTCCGCCCACGCCGGTGGGGCCATAGGGCACCAACAGCCGGATCGGCTTGGAAGGGTAGCCGTCTGCGGCAAAGACGGCGGGAATGACAGCCAGCATCGCGGTAAGCAGTGCTGTCGTAGCGATCGATCCAATACGAATTCGAGTGTATTTTTTTATCATCTTTCCTCCGGTCTTGGTTTATCCTCGCAAGCATACTTGCCTGCCGCTTTCGCAGGCCCTGGTTTGCAGATCCCCGGGGGCAACCTTTGTGCAAATCACGTTGCCGCAAGGTTGGTTTAATATATATATTATATTTTATAAAAATCAATAAATATTATTGTGAGCCATGTCAATACATTATGGACATGAATCGCGCCATTCCCCATCTGTTGGCGCGCAGATATGCAATGCCGCTTCGGCGCGGCGAGCAGGGGGCTGGCGAAGGGTTGGTTCGGGTTTTTAAAGGAGGGCTTGCGCCAATCGCCGCAAGTCGCAACAGAAGCGGATCACTGCATCGACTGCGACTGCGTGTCCGGGCGTGCGTTGTGGGCGCCGGAATTGATCGTGCCGGGCTGGGTTGCGCCGACGGACGGGCCGAGAAAAAAGGGACCGCCGACCGGGGAGGCTAATAGACGCCCCGGATCGGCGGTCCCGGAAGAAGGGACAAAGGCCCGTCGCCTAATGGGCCGTTGCCGGGATTACAGTTTGAAGAGCAGGTCGGAGTAGGTCGGCACCGGCCACATATCGCGCGGAACGATCATTTCCAGGGCGTCGATGTCGCTGCGCAGGGCCTGCATGACCGGAATGACCTTGTCGCGGTAGGCTTCCGCCTTCTTCACCGTATCGGCGGTCTCCTGCGCCTTGGCGGTTGCCGCTTCGAGCTTCCCGAGGTTTTTGTAGGACGAGGCCAGAAGCGCCCCCGTCTTCTTCAGGAGATCCTCCTGGACCGGCGCCGCAACCGGCACGGCCTTGAAGCTCAGGAGCGAATCGGCCAGGAAGGTGGCGTATTCGGCCGTCGCCGGGATGAACTGTTTCTTCACCATGTCGATGGCGGCCAGGGCTTCGATGTTGATCTGCTTGGCATAGTGTTCCACGTAGATGTCGTAGCGGGAGTGGAGTTCCTTATGCGAAAGGACCTCGTATTTCCCGAAGAGCTTGAGGGCCTTGTCGGTGACGAAGGCCTTCAGGGCATCGACAGCGTTGGTCGTGTTGGGCAGACCGCGCTTGGCCGCCTCTTTGGGCCACTCCGCGGAGTAGTTGTTGCCGTTGAAGATCACCCGGCCGTGCTTCTGGTAGGCCTCCTTGATGATCGCCGCCGCTTCCTTGTTCTTGTCCTTGGCCTTTTCCAGCCGGGTGGCGATCTCGTCCAGCGCCTCGGCGGCGATGGTGTTCAAGGCCACGTTGGGTCCGGCAATCGACTGGGCCGAGCCGACCATCCGGAATTCGAACTTGTTCCCGGTGAAGGCAAAGGGCGAGGTCCGGTTCCGGTCCGTATTGTCCTTGGGGATCTCCGGCAGGGTGTCGACGCCGACGTTGACGAACTGGGCGCCCTTGGCCGTCACCTTCTGCCCCTTGGCGATCTTCTCCAGGATGTCCGTCAGTTCGTCGCCCATGAAGATGGAGATGATCGCCGGCGGCGCTTCGTTGGCGCCCAGGCGGTGGTCGTTGCCGGCATGGGCGCAGGTGGCCCGCAGGATATCGGCGTGGGTGTCCACGGCCTTGATCAGGGCGGACAGGACGAGCAGGAACTGGACGTTCTCGCCCGGCGTGCGGCCCGGCTCAAGGAGGTTGATGCCGTCATCGGTGGACAGAGACCAGTTGTTGTGCTTGCCGGAGCCGTTGATCCCGGCGTAGGGCTTTTCGTGGAGCAGGCAGACCAGATCGTGGCGCAGGGCCACCTTCTGCATCGTCTCCATGACGAGTTGGTTGTGGTCGGTGGCGATATTGGTCGTGGCAAAAACCGGGGCCATCTCGTACTGGGCCGGGGCGACCTCGTTGTGCTGGGTCTTGGAGGTGATCCCCATCTTCCAGAGTTCCGCATTGAGGTCGCTCATGTAGTCGGAGGCCCGGTCCTTGATGGCTCCGAAATACTGGTCCTCCAGTTCCTGGCCTTTGGGAGCCGGGGCGCCGAAGATCGTCCTACCGGTCAACATGAGATCAATCCGGTCGAGATAGAATTCCTTGTCCACCAGGAAGTATTCCTGCTCGGGACCCACGGTGGAAGTCACCTTCAGGGAGGTGGTGTTGCCCAGGGCCCTAAGAACCCGCAGGGCCTGCTTCGAGACGGCCTTCATGGACCGCAAGAGCGGCGTCTTCTTGTCGAGGGCCTCGCCGTTGTAGGAATAGAAGGCCGTCGGGATCGTCAGGGTCACGTTGCCCGCCTCGTCGGTCTTGAGGAATGCGGGCGAAGTGCAATCCCAGGCCGTATAGCCTCTCGCCTCGAAGGTGCTGCGCAGCCCGCCGCTCGGGAAAGAGGAGGCATCGGGTTCGCCCTGGATCAGCTGCTTACCCGAGAACTCCACCACGATTCCCCCGTCCTTCGTCGGCGAAATGAATGAATCGTGTTTCTCCGCCGTGATCCCCGTCAGGGGCTGAAACCAGTGGGTATAGTGGGTCGCCCCTTTTTCGATCGCCCAATCCTTCATGGCGTTGGCCACCACGTCGGCCACGTCGGGCCGCAGCGGGAGATCCTTTTCGATCGTCTCCTTCAGTGCCTTGTAGACCGGTTTGGGCAGCCGTTCTTTCATGACCGCATCGTTGAAAACATTTGAACCGAAAACCTCGATGAGTTCCATTCCATCCTCCTTTTCTCGAATATAGATATCGTCGTTGCGTTTCATAGTTGGCCTGACGTCATCACTTTCCGCTCCGCTTTCCGAGCGGGCCATCGTTCTGTTTGGTACTATGCCATTATCATGCCAGGGCTGTTCGGCGCCTCTTCCTTTTCCCTTTGTCCGGCGAGGCATTGGAGCGCAGAAATAGTGGTATGGCTGTTCCGTAATCTTTTAGCACGGATTTCACAATAATGACAATGGAGAAGGGAAAAAGGCGGCAGTGAGGATTTGGAATAAGTCTTGCGATGGCCGAGGGGCGGCCGGCGGATTGCCCAGTCAGGACTACCCCAAATGGGACCTTTCGGCCCGTCGGGGGGTAAAAAAATGTACTTTCTTCGGGCACATTGCATTTTTGTATCAAAGGGTGTTATAAGCAATCGACATGCCCCCGGGCTGTGAGAATTGCCGATTTCCGCGCGCTCCGCGCCGGACGGTTCGCCCGTTTTAAAGGCTTGGGAAGGCTTCCGCCCGGAGCCCTTTCGTTCTCACGAAGGCGAGTCGCGCCCCGGCAGGATGGCTTTGGGGGGAAACGCAGGATGCACAACCGCGAAGGAGAACCGTTTCAATCATGAATTCTATCTGGCGGCCTTCAAGGGTCGGCGTGGCCGGGACCGGGGCCAAGGAACTCAGCATCCATAACTACGAAGAGCTGGCGGCGCTGCACGCCATTGCCCGCCTCCTCGCCCAGCCCCAGGAGTTGCGCGACCAGCTCGAACAGGCCCTCCAGGAGATGAGCAACCGGTTGGGGATGCAGCGGGGGATGATCTCGCTCATGGACCGCGAAACCGGGGAAACCTGGCTCGACGTGGCCCACGGCGTCGACATCCAGGGCATGGCGGTCATTTATAAACCCGGCGAGGGGATTACGGGAAAAGTGGCGCAAACCGGACGTCCCATGGCCTGCAAGAACCTGGGGAAAGAGGCCCATTTCCTGGACCGGACGGGGGCGCGGCGTTTCCTGAACCGGTCGGAGCTGGCCTTCCTTTGCGTTCCGATCATCTACGACAGTCGGGTGGTCGGGGTTCTCTCGGCGGACAAGGTGGCCCGCCAGGTGGAAGACCTGGACCGTGAGTTGGCCCTGCTCTCGTCGGTAGCCGAGCTCTTGGCCAAGGCGGTCCAAAGTCGCGTCCTGGAAGAGGAAAACCGGCGACTGCGCGGGATTGTCGGCCGTTCCCGAACCCCCTCTCCGGACATCATCGGCCACTCCCGGGTCATGCAGGATGTCTTCGGCCTCATCGCCCAGGTGGCCGATTCCAATACGACGGTCCTGATCCACGGGGAGACGGGGACGGGCAAGGAACTGGCTGCCCGGGCGATCCACCGGAAAAGCTCCCGCCTCAAGGGGCCGCTGGTGCAGGTGAACTGCGCCGCCATCCCCGATACCCTCATCGAGAGCGAGCTCTTCGGCCATGAGCGCGGGGCCTTCACGGGCGCCCTGCATCAGCGGCGCGGCCGTTTCGAAGAGGCGCACGGGGGAACGATCTTTCTGGACGAAGTGGGCGAACTCTCCTCGGCCGCGCAGGTCAAGCTGCTGCGCGTCCTCCAGGAAAAGCAGTTCCAGCCCCTGGGTTCGCTGCGGGTCGTCAAGGTCGATGTCCGGATCATCGCCGCGACGAACCGGGTCCTGGAGCAGGACCTGGCCACGGGACGCTTCCGGCCCGATCTGTTCTACCGGCTGAACGTCTTTCCCCTCTTTCTGCCGCCGCTGCGCGACCGGGGCAGCGACATCCTGCTTCTGGCCGACCATTTCGTGCTCAAGTATGCCAAAGAGATGGGCAAGACGGTCCGCAAGATCTCGCCGGCCGTGTCGGACATCCTTTTGGCCTATCACTGGCCGGGGAATGTCCGTGAACTGGAGAACTGCATGGAACGGGCGGTGGTCCTGGCGGAGCGGGACGCCATTGAGACGAGCCACCTGCCGCCTTCCCTCCAGGCGCTGGCCGGGACCGACGAGAGAAAAGGGCAGGGAAAGCTCAACACGGTGGTCGAGGCTCAGGAGCGGGAGCTGATCCTGAGCGCCCTGCGGGAGTGCGACGGGAACCAGACCAAGGCGGCCAAACTCCTGGGAACCACCAAGCGGATCATCCAGTACCGGATCCGGAAACTCGGCCTAGACGCCCGCCAATTTCGTCCGCAGAAAGCGACCGCCTCGCGAACCGCCGCGGCCCAGGACTGAGGGCGGCGAGCCGAACAGTTTGGTACAAAATTGTTCCGTATCGGCACAAAAAGACATTTTTGTTCCATTGTCTCCGCCTGCCCCTGCCAAGGGCGTTCAGAAAATAGGTCTCCCGTGGAATTTATGAACGATTTTTTTGGGCGCGGTTCTGCTGGCAGTCGATAAGTGGCATGCTTATCGCATTCTAAGGAACCCCAGGCCGGCGTTCAGGAACAGCGCCGGCCCGAATGATGAGAAAGGATGGATGATTATGTGCAGATTGTTTGCCATTACCAGTAAAGATCCCCTCTCCCCGATGGTGGCGATCCGCGCCCTCGACGTCATGAAAGAAGGCCATGACGGCTCGGGTGTGGGACTCTATCTCACCGATCTCGGTGGGGATTTCGAACAGTTCCGTGGGGGGCCGATCCTCTCGGGCATTTTTTCCAATGCCGGGATCAAGGCCCTCGACCGGTACATGATGGACATGGATTTCATGACCAAATACAAGCTTTCTTTCCGGCCGACGAAGCGTCCTCCGGTGGGAACGCCCCAGCGGGACAACTACCTGATCCGGGTCTACGAGTATCCCCCGGCCTGGGAGAACCTTCCCGAGGAGGAGATCCAGCACCGGCTCATGATGTGCCGCCTCCAACTCCAGGAGATGGGGCGCCAGGACGGCTCGATGGTCGTCTTCAGCTTCTGGCCGGACACGATCATGATCAAAGAGGTCGGCGATCCGATGACCGTGGCCGACTACCTGGGCCTCAACCGCAAGGAACTCCAGGCGCGGACCATCATGGCCCAGGGGCGGCAGAACACCAACTATGCGATCAACATCTATGCCTGCCACCCCTTCTTCATCCAGGGGATGGCCACGATGACCAACGGCGAAAACACGGCCTTCGTGCCGATCCGGGAGTTCCTCATGTCCCGGAAGGAACCGGGCTACGTGGGCTACCAGTCGGATTCGGAGGTTTTTACCCATATCCTCCATTATGCGACGAAGAAGCTCCAGCTGGACCTGGAGACCTACAAGCACATCGTGACGCCGCTCAAGGACAGCGAACTGGCGAACCATCCCAACGGGCCGTGGCTCAAGATGCTCAAGCAGAGCTGCCGGCCGCTCATCGTGGACGGGCCCAACTGCGTCATCGGCTGTCTGCCCGACAAGACCCTCTTCATGCTCCAGGACAGCAAGAAGCTCCGTCCCGGGGTGGTCGGCGGCCATGCGGGAATGTTCGCCTTCTCCTCCGAGATGTGCGGGCTCGACGCCGCGATCCCGGCGCGCGACAAGAGCAAGGATTTTCAACCTATGAAATATGATACGGTCTTTGTGGGACCGGAACGTCAGGAGGTCGGGCGATGGAGCCAGATGGACAGCTTAAGCCGTCTACACTAAGCACCAAGGATCTGCCTTGGCAGATTCTCTGGAGTAAGGAAAAATGTACCCTCTGCGGTCGCTGTACCGCTATTTGTCCCGTCCAGGCCATCGAGCTGGGCGTTCATAGAAAAAGGGTCCTCCAAGTCCCGCTGGGACTCACGGAAAAGCCGGGAAATGTCTTCGGCATCTACCACGGGATCCGCCAGCGGACCATTCCCGCCAATGCCTGCATCGGTTGCGGGATGTGCGACATGGTCTGCCCCAATCACGCGATCATGCCGATCCACAACGACGAGGCGGACAAGCTCCGGTTCCACATCAACCAGGGCGGGACCCCCAGGCAGCGCGGCGGCCGCCGCAACGCCCCGGAGAGCCTCCTGGACGCCATCAAGTTCGTCCGCATCTCCATGCTCACCGACCCGGCCCTGGACGCCGGCCGCCATGAGTTCGAGCTGCGGACGCTCCTGGGCCGAATCCTTTCCCCCGAGGAGGCCCTGCGGGTCACCCGGGAAGGGGGCGTTCTGCCGCCGGTGCGGGAGATTTACCCCTTGATCCTGGGCAGCATGTCCTTCGGCGCCCTGTCGCCCACCATGTGGGAAGGGCTCCAGATGGGGGTGGCCTATCTCAACGAGGAGTTGGGGATCCCGATCCGCTTCGCCACCGGCGAAGGCGGCTGCCCGCCCCGGCTTTTGCGGTCGCGCTTCCTTAAATACGTGATCCTCCAGATCGCCAGCGGCTATTTCGGCTGGGACCAGATCATCCATGCCCTGCCGGAGATGAAAGAGGATCCCTGCGCCATCGAGATCAAATACGGTCAGGGGGCCAAGCCCGGCGACGGGGGGCTCCTGATGTGGTACAAGGTGAACAAGCTGATCGCGGCGATCCGCGGCGTGCCTACGGGGGTCAACCTCCCCAGCCCGCCGACGCACCAGACCAAGTACTCGATCGAAGAGGCGGTCGCCAAGATGATCCAGTCCATGTCCATGGCCTGGGGATTCAGGGTGCCCGTCTACCCGAAGATCTCGGCGACCTCGACGGCGCTTGCGGTTCTCAACAACCTGACCCGGAACCCCTACGCGGCGGCCCTGGCCATGGACGGCGAGGACGGCGGCACCGGGGCGGCCTACAACGTCTCCATGAACCACATGGGCCACCCCATCGCGAGCACCGTCCGGGACGCCTATCTCAACCTCGTGAAGCTCGGCAAGCAGAACGAAATTCCGATCTTCGCCGGCGGCGGCATCGGCAAGCACGGCAACCTCGCGGCCAATGCCGCTTCCCTGATCATGCTGGGCGCCAGCGGCGTTCAGGTGGGCAAGTACTTCATGCAGGCGACGGCGGGCTGTCTCGGCTCCGAACAGGACCGCTGCAACATCTGCAACATCGGCCTGTGTCCCAAGGGGATCACCTCCCAGGATCCGCGCATTTACCGGCGTCTCGATCCCGAGAAGGTGGCAGAAAGGCTCGTCGATACGGTCCTGGCCTTCGATACGGAATTGAAGAAGATCGTGGCCCCGCTGGGCCGTTCCACGTCGCTGCCGATCGGCATGTCCGACGCCCTCGGGATCGCCGACCAAGCGGCGGCGGAGCGCCTCGGCATCCGGTACGCGCTGTAAAGATATAAGGAGAGGTTATGTCCAAGAAACCAACCATCATGATTCCCGGATCGGAAAAAGGGCTCCGTGTGGAATCGCGCGTTCTGGAGGAACGCATCCAGAAGGCCGTTGCCGATGGGCATCGGCATATCGAGATCATTGCCCAGGGCCAGCACGGCATCGGCGGGCGGCTCTGGCGGGCGGGGCAGGAGCCGGTTACCGTCCGCGTTATGGGTACCTCCGGCCAGCGGGTCGGCGCCATGGGCTTCCCCAACACCCTGATCGATGTGGTGGGACCCGCCTCCGACGATGTGGGCTGGCTCAACGCCGGCGCCCGGATCATCGTCCGCGGCAATGCCACCAACGGCGTGGGCAACGCCATGGCCCAGGGAAAGATCTTCATCGACGGGGACATCGGCGCCCGGGGCATGACGATGACCAAGCAGAACCCCCGCTTCGCCCCTCCGGAACTCTGGGTTTTGGGCGCCGTCGGCGATTCCTTTGCCGAATTCATGGCCGGCGGCGTGGCGGTCATCTGCGGTTACGGGACCCAGCAGACGGACAACATCCTGGGCTACCGTCCCTGCGTCGGCATGGTGAGCGGCAAGATCTTTTTCCGCGGACCCCACCAGGGCTACTCGGAGAGCGACGCCCGGCTGACCGCTCCCGACGATGAGGAGTGGCAATGGCTCGTCGCCCAGATGGTCGAGTTCCTGGGCGCGATCGGGAAGCCCGAACTCCTGTCCGAACTGACGGACGACCGCGCCGCCTGGCAGATCCTCGTGGCCAAGAAGCCCTTCGAGAAGACGGTGAAGGTCCGGGATATCCGCCGCTTCCGTGTCGAGTCCTGGGACAAGGAACTGGGAAAAGGCGGCCTGATCGGCGATCTGACCGACCAGGACCTAAGCCCCATCCCCCTGATTGCGACCGGGGAGCTGCGCCGCTTCGTTCCTTTCTGGGAGAACGAGAAGTACCTGCCCCCCTGTCAGGCTCACTGCCCGACGGGGATTCCCGTCCAGAAGCGGTGGGAGCTGATCCGCAAAGGAAAGCTGCAGGAGGCCGTGGACCTGGCCCTCCGGTATACCCCTTTTCCGGCCACGGTCTGCGGCTACCTCTGTCCCAATCTCTGCATGCAGAATTGCACCCGGCAGAAGGTGAGCCTGCCGGCCGTCGATACGTCGGTCCTCGGCCGGGCGAGCCTCGATGCGGCCGTTCCTGAACCCAAAGCCGCCACGGGCCGAACGATCGCCGTCATCGGCGGCGGCGCCGGCGGACTTTCCGTGGCCTGGCAGCTCCGGATGGCGGGCCACAGCCCCACGATCTACGAGGCGGGGAAACGCCTCGGGGGAAAAATCACCGCCGCGATCCCGAAAAGCCGGATCCCCGACAAGGTCCTGGACCATGAACTCCAGAGGCTCGAAAAGGAGATCCCCCACAAGTACCTGAAGCATCCTCTCAAGGAAGAGGAGTTTCGGAAGCTCTACGACAAGACGGACATCGTCGTCATCGCCACCGGGGCCGGGAAGCCCCGGGTGATCCCCATTCCGGGCCACGAGCGGGCCGTCGCCGCCCTGGATTTTCTCAAGGAAAGCAAGGGCGAGCGGGCGAAGGTCGGCAAGAACGTCGTCATCATCGGAGCGGGAAACGTCGGCTGCGATGCCGCGAGCGAGGCCTTCCGCCTCGGGGCGGAGTCGGTGACCCTGATCGACATCCAGGCGCCGGCTTCCTTCGGCGCCGAACGGAAGCATGCCGAGGCCGCCGGGGCGAAGTTCCTCTGGCCCCGGTTCACGAAGACGATCACGGAAACGGCCGTCGAACTGACCAACGGCGAGTCCCTTCCTGCCGATACGGTGATCATGGCCGTCGGCGATCAGCCGGACTTGAGTTTTCTCCCCGAAGAGATCCGGACCGAGCGGGGCTTCATCGTCGTCGATGAGAAATACCAGACGAACGACTCCCGCGTCTTCGCCATCGGCGACACGGTCCGTCCGGGCTTGCTCACCGAGACCATCGGCGCGGGCCGGGTGGCGGCCCAGGCGATCGACGATCTGCTCGTGGGGCGACACGAAACCTACGATCAGCTTCCGGCCATCGACCCGGCCCGGGTGAAGATCGAATACTACGATCCGCGGCTGCCCGTTTTCGAGGACCCCCAGGGCTGCGCTGCCGGCTGCGCCTCCTGCGGCGCCTGCCGGGACTGCGGTCTTTGCGAGACCCTCTGTCCGCAAAACGCGATTTCGCGCCGGGAGCTGGAAGACGGGGCCTACGAATACCGCGTCGATCCGGACCGCTGCATCGGCTGCGGCTTTTGCGCCGGGGCCTGCCCCTGCGGGATCTGGCGGCTGACGGAAAACGTGTCGCTGGAATAGAACCGGCGACCTTGAAAAGAATGCTCCGGCTTGCCTTCGGGCAGGCCGGGGTGTCTCATACCGCTCGGGCCGGGACTTGCCGAAAGGGTTGAACCATGTTTGCACCGCAGACGAAAAAAGACGTACTGAAGATCGTCAAGGAGAGAAACGTCAGTTTCATCCAGTTCTGGTTCACCGATGTCCTCGGGGTGCAGAAGATCTTCAGCATCACCCCCGATGAACTCGAAGAGGGGTTGAACGAAGGGATAGGCTTCGACGGCTCGTCCATCCAGGGGTTCTGCCGGATCGAGGAGAGCGACATGATCGCCATGCCCGATCCCGCGACCTTCCAAATCGTCCCCTGGCGCCCCGCGGACCGGCCCGTGGCGCGGATGATCTGCGACATCCAGCATCCCGACGGCGCCCCCTACGCGGGTGATCCCCGTTATGTGCTCAAAAGAACTCTGAAAAAAATCGAAAAGCAGGGCTATACCTTCTTTGTGGGCCCGGAACTCGAGTTTTTCTATTTCGCCTCCGAGCGGGCTCCCGAATTTCTCGACCGGGGCGGTTATTTCGACGGCCTGCCGGTGGACCGGGCGACGGACCTGCGCCGCCAGACGATCTTCGCCCTCCAGGAGATGGGGATCCGGGTCGAGTGCAGCCACCACGAGGTGGCCCCGAGCCAGCACGAGATCGATCTGCACTACGGCGAGGCCCTGACGATGGCCGACAACGTGATGACCTATCGGACCTGCGTCAAGGAGATTGCCCGCCAGAACGGCGTCTACGCGACCTTCATGCCCAAGCCCGTTTTCGGCGAGAACGGCAGCGGCATGCATGTCCATCAGTCGCTCTTCAAAGGGAACAAGAACGCCTTCTTCGACGGCCGGGACAAGTACAACCTCTCCCGGATGGGCAAGCACTACATCGCCGGCATCCTGGCCCACGCCCCGGAGATGACTGCGATCTGCAACCAATGGATCAACTCCTACAAGCGGCTGGTCCCCGGCTACGAAGCCCCGGTCTACGTCTCCTGGGCGAGAAGAAACCGCTCCACCATGGTGCGGGTCCCCATGTACAAGCCCGGCAAGGAGAAGGCGACCCGGATGGAGTACCGGTTGCCCGACCCGGCCTGCAATCCCTATCTGGCCTTTTCGGTCATGCTGGCCGCCGGGATGACGGGGGTCGAGAAGGCCTATCCGCTGCCCGACCCGGTGGAAGAGGACATCTACGAGATGGACGAAAAGGCCCGGGCGAAGGCGGGGATCGCCTCGCTGCCGGGAAGCCTCTACGAGGCGCTGGCGGTCGTCAAGGAAAGCAAACTCGTCCGGGAGACCCTCGGGGACCACGTTTTCGAGAAGTTTCTGGCCAACAAGAAGGTGGAATGGGACCGCTTTCGGACCCATGTCAGCCAGTTCGAGATCGACCGCTATCTGCCGATGCTCTAAAGCGGCAGGATGGCGGCGCAGGGCCGGGGCCAATCCGTTCGCCGCCTTTTGAAGCGGTTTTCCGAAGAAGTGGGCCTGTAAACCGGTATCGATGCTTTTACTTAAGATTGAAAGATCTCGGCCGTTTACGGTTGAAGCTGTAAATTCCCTTTACGGGAGGAGGTCTTTTCTGATAACTGCTGTTCGCTTCACCGATTCAATTAGAATGTAGAGAAAACACGAGGGGTGCGTCAAGATGCTGGAGAGCGGTAAACTCCGGGCCTTGTTGGTCCTGGAGGATGGCAGTGTATACCCGGGAAGGGCTTTTGCAGGCGAAGGCGAGGTCCTGGGCGAGGTCGTTTTCAACACCGGGATGAGCGGCTACCAGGAGATCCTCACCGACCCCTCCTACAAGGGGCAGATCGTCGCCATGACCTATCCGCTCATCGGCAACACGGGGATCAATCCCGAGGACATGGAATCCGCCGGCATCCATCTCGAAGGGTTTGTCGTCCGGGAGTACGAAGACTACCCGAGCAACTGGCGTTGCCGGGAGACCCTCCAGGCCTTTTTGGAACGTCACGGCAAGCTCGGCGTCGAGGGGATCGACACCCGGGCCCTGACCCGGAAGATCCGGATTACCGGCGCGATGCGGGGGATCCTCTCCACGAAGACCGCCGATGTGGCGCAGCTTTTGGAGCAGGTCCGGGCCTATCCGGGCCTCGTCGGCCGGGACCTCGTGAAAGAGGTGACGAGCTCCAAGCCCTATCTCTGGAAAGACGGCGCGCCAAGGGCCATGCCCGCGCCCGGCGCGGCCCCAAAGGCGAAACGGCGGGTCGTCGTTCTCGACTGCGGCGTCAAGTACAATATCCTGAGAAACCTGGAGGCGCGGGATTGCGAGGTCCTCGTCCTGCCCGCCTCGGCGACGGCTGAGGAGATCCTGGCCTGGAAGCCTGCCGGCGTCCTCCTTTCCAACGGCCCCGGCGATCCGTCGGCCCTTCCTGCCATCGTGGCCGCGGTCCGGGGGCTTTTGGGGAAGGTGCCGATCTTCGGCATCTGTCTGGGCCACCAGATCCTGGGCCAGGCCGTGGGCGGGAAGACCGAGAAGCTCAAGTTCGGCCACCACGGGATCAACCAGCCGGTCCGGAACTGCGCAAGCGGAAAGGTGGAGATCACCTCCCAGAACCACGGGTTCGTCGTCGTGCCCGAATCCCTTCCGGAAGGCCAGAAGAGCATCCAGGACAACCTCAACGACTGTACCTCCGAGGGGCTCAATTACCCGAAACTTAAGGCCTTCAGCGTCCAGCACCACCCCGAGGCGGCGCCGGGTCCCCACGAGGCGGCCCATCTCTTCGACGAGTTCGTGGCCCTCATGGAGACGGGAAGGATGGGATGAACCCTTTTAGCGTCGCGCCCTTTTCCCTGTCATTTCCGCTTTTGCGGGAATGACAACAAACTAGAAATAAGGAGTCTCAGCCGTGATCCTGATCATCGATTTCGGATCCCAGTACAACCAGTTGATCGCCCGGCGGGTCCGGGAACACCAGGTCTACTGCCAGATCGAACCGCCGGACATCGCCCTGGCCAAGATCGAGGCCCTCAAGCCCGAGGGGATCATCCTCTCCGGCGGACCCGCCTCGATCTACGAAAAGCACTCGCCCCGGGTGGACAAGGGGATTTTCGACTTAGGCATCCCGGTCCTGGGGATCTGCTACGGCCTCCAATTCATGGTCGATGCCCTGGGCGGCGAGGTGATCCGGTCGAAGAAACGGGAATACGGCTTTGCGGAGCTCAAGGTCAAGAAGGCGGGAAAGCTCTTTGCCGGCGTGGAAAAAAAGACCCGCTGCTGGATGAGCCACGGCGATCAGATCGGCCGCCTCCCGGAAGGGTTCACGATCACCGCTTCCACCGAGAACACCGAGGTCGCGGCGGCCGAAAATCTCAAGCGGCGCTTCTACGGCCTCCAGTTCCATCCCGAGGTGGTCCACACGGTCGAAGGGAAGAAGGTCCTCGAAAATTTCCTTTTCGGCGTCTGCAAATGCGAAAAGAGCTGGACCATGAACGCCTTTGTCCGCGACGCCATCGAGGAGATCCGGGCCACCGTGGGCGACAAGAAGGTGATCTTCGGGATCTCGGGCGGCGTGGACTCCTCCATCGCGGCAGTCCTCCTCCACCGGGCGATCGGGAAACAGCTCACCTGCGTCTTTGTGGACAACGGCCTCTTGCGTCTCGGCGAGGCCGATAAGGTCCTGGCCCTCTTTGCGAAGAATCTCAAGATGAACATCCGCTTTGCCAAGGCCGGGCGACTTTTCGTCGGCCGCCTCAAGGGAGTGCTCGACCCGGAGAAGAAACGCAAGATTATCGGTCGGACCTTTGTCGAGGTCTTCGACAGGGAGGCCAAGAAGGTCAAAGGGGCGGAGTTTCTGGGCCAGGGGACCCTCTACCCGGATCTGATCGAGTCGCGGTCGGCCTTTGGAGGCCCTTCGGCGGTGATCAAGTCCCATCACAACGTGGGCGGCCTTCCCAAAAACATGAAGCTCAAACTCGTCGAGCCCCTGAAGCACCTCTTCAAGGACGAGGTCCGGCTTTTGGGCAAGGAGCTGGGGCTTTCCGACGACGTGGTCTGGCGGCAGCCCTTCCCCGGTCCGGGCTTGGCGGTCCGGATCGTAGGCGAAGTGACGGAAAAGCGGCTCACGATCCTGAAGAACGCCGATGCGGTCCTCATGGAGGAGATCCGGGCGGCGGGCCAGTACCGGAAGCTCTGGCAGTCCTTCGCGGTCCTTTTGCCCATCAAGAGCGTAGGGATCATGGGGGACCAAAGGACTTACGAAAACGTGATCGTGATCCGGGCGGTGACGAGCGAAGACGCCATGACGGCCGACTGGGCCAGGCTCCCCTACGACCTTTTGAGCCGGGCCTCGAACCGGATCATCAACGAGGTGCGGGGGGTGAACCGGGTGGTCTACGACATCAGCTCCAAGCCGCCCAGCACCATTGAATGGGAGTGAGGAGGGGAAGGCGGGACCTATGCACGAAACCCGCCGCTGCTCAGAATCTTTTCCCGACCTTGCTCATCCTCGTTCCGCTGCCGGGACCTAAACTCGCGCCGGAAGGCGCTCAAACATAGGTCCCGGCGGGCGCTTCACTGCGGTGGCAAGGTGCCCGGGAAAATCTTCCAATCGCAGCTCTGGGTTCCGAGCACAGGTCCCAACAGCGGTGATGGGGGAAAAGGACACAAAGATCCGCGTCACGGCAACGGCTCCCGCCCCCCGCCGCGGCCGGGATAGGGAAAAAAAGGGAAATCTCCGATTCATTCTCGGCTTTCCCTTCGGCAAGAAGCAGCCTCGTCATGGATGTCATTCCCGCGAAAGCGGGAATCCATGAAAAGACAAGGCGCCGGGGTGTTTCTGCCCAAAGTGGTCCGGAAGCCGGAGGGCCCTCTTCGGTAGGGGCGCATTGGAGATTTTCCGGGGTGCCCGGCCACCGCAGCGCAGCGGCCGTCGGAAAACTTGTCTGAGCACCCTTGAGGGTGCGAGTTGGTTTTCCGACAGCGGAGCGAGGATGAGCCGGGCCGGAAAATATCCAGCGCCGCGCGAAGAGGCCCGAACGGATTCCGGGACTGTAGACCTGCTGATTACGAATCAGCAGCTCTTATAGATTGAAATAGGGGCTCTGTCCTTCACCACTCAGGGACAACCTACTGATTAAGAGTCAGTTGCTCTACCATTGAAAGGTTACCCGGGGAAACCTGGATAAGAGGAATCCGGAACAGTGTCTTCGGTAGGGGAGCATTGGAGATTTTTCGCTTCGGAAAATATCCAGCGACCCGGCGAAGACCTGTGAACGGATTCCAGACAGACACGAAGCATATAAAAGAAAAAGGAAGTTAATAAAGGATGCCTAAACGTACAGACATCAAGAAGATCCTCATCATCGGCTCGGGGCCGATCATCATCAGCCAGGCCTGCGAGTTCGATTATTCGGGGACCCAGGCCTGCAAGTCGCTGAAAGAAGAGGGGTACGAGGTCATCCTCATCAACTCGAATCCGGCGACGATCATGACCGACCCGGAGACGGCGGATCGGACCTACGTGGAGCCGATCACCCCCGAGGCGGTCGAGAAGATCATCGCCAAGGAGCGGCCCGACGCCCTCCTGCCGACCCTGGGCGGCCAGACGGGCCTCAACACCGCCGTCGCCGTGGCCGAATCGGGGGTCCTGGAAAAGTACGGCGTCGAGATGATCGGAGCCTCCCTCCCCGTGATCCACAAGGCCGAGGACCGGCAGCTCTTTCGGGCGGCCATGGAGAAGATCGGCCTCAAGGTCCCCAAGAGCGGCTTTGCCCGCTCCATGGACGATGTCTTTCGCATCGGCGCCGAGATCGGCTTTCCCATCATCATCCGCCCCTCCTTCACCCTGGGCGGGACGGGAAGCGGGGTCGCCTACAACAAGGAAGAGCTGGCCGAGATCGCCAAAGGTGGCCTCGACGCTTCCTTGATCCATGAAGTCATGCTCGAACAGTCGGCCCTGGGCTGGAAGGAATACGAGCTGGAGGTGATGCGCGACAAGGCCGACAACTGCGTCATCATCTGCTCTATCGAGAATGTGGACGCCATGGGGGTCCACACCGGCGAATCGATCACCGTCGCCCCGGCCCAGACCCTCACCGACGTGGAATACCAGCTGATGCGCGACGCCGCCATCGCCGTGATGCGGGAGATCGGCGTCGAGACCGGCGGCTCCAACGTCCAGTTCGCGATCAATCCGGAAAACGGGGAGATGATCGTCATCGAGATGAACCCCCGGGTTTCCCGCTCCTCGGCCCTGGCCTCCAAGGCGACC
>JAKAFS010000198.1 GCA_021817825.1 Deltaproteobacteria bacterium
GGACGGTTCTTACCCGTCCGGGCATACGGCAGCCGGGTGGGGTTGGGCGCTTATCCTCTCCGAAATTTCTCCGGACCAGACCGATGCAATTCTCGCGCGCGGCCTGGCTTTTGGAGAGAGCCGCAATGCGTGTAACGCCCATTGGCACAGCGACGTTATTCAAGGCCGTACAATGGCCGCTGCCACCTTGGCTCGACTGAACGCTGAGCCCGCGTTCCGTGCCGATCTGGAGGCCGCCAGGGCCGAACTCGCTGCCGTCCGTAAAAAAGGCCTAAAGCCCAATCGCGATTGCAGTGCAGAAAGCGCGGCACTGGCCATAAAACCTTCACTGGCCCAATGATCAGCGAACCAATACATTCCGGCCGATCGCCGGGCGCTGCCCGGTTCCGGCTGATGGTTTCGCCAGGCGGCAACACCATAAAAAACGGGATCCTTGACAAGTGTTAGGAGGAGACGCATCACTCATAAAGAAAAATAGGGCTGCCATGCTTCGCATAGCCCGATAATTAACCGGAGGTGAATATGGCGTATAGATCGATATCCAGGCGTTCCTTTTTACAGATCTCGGCGATGACCCTTGCTGTCCTTCCCCTCAACTGGGAGCGGATGGCCGCCGTCGCTGCAACCATGGGACCGAAGAAGGACTACCCCGTGGTCATCATCGGCGCGGGTCTGGGGGGGCTCTGCTGCGGCGCCTACCTGGCGAAGTTCGGCATTCCGGTCACCATCGTGGAGCAGCACTTCATCCCGGGCGGCTATGCGACCTCTTTCGACCGCGCCTCGGGAAAATTCACCTTCGAAGTCTCGCTGGAGGGGACCTCCATCCATGACAATTCGTCGGCGCGGCTGCTGAAGGAGCTGGGCGTGCTGGACAAGCTCCAGATCGTGCCGATACCGGAAGTCCTGAAGATGAAGGGGCCCGGCTTCGAGATCGACGTCCCCCCGCGAGACCCGCAGGGGTTGATCGCCCTGCTGGCAAAGCAGTTTCCCGAAGAGAAGGAAGGGATCCGCGGCGTCATCCAGGAAATGGTAGGGCTTGTCGAGGAGGCCACACGGCTGGAGGAGAAGAAGGGGGTGTTTTCCAATTTCCCCGCCGAGTATCCCAAGATGTGGAATGCTCGAAACAAGACGCTTGCCGAGCTGCTCGATATGTTCGTGAAGAATCAGGACCTCAAGAATGCCCTGTCGTCTCAGTGGGACTACTACGGGCTCCCGCCGTCCAAGCTCTCCGGGTTCTACTACGCCATCGCCTTCGGGGAGTACCTGACGAAGGGTTCCTACTACATCAAACCGCGGGCGCAGGCCCTGAGCACAGCCCTCGCCGACAAGATAGAGGCGTCGGGCGGGAGGATACTGTACGGCACCGAGGCGGAACGGATACTCGTGAAGGACGGGGCCGCGACGGGGGTCGTGATCGAGGGGGGAAAGACCCTGCCGGGCCGGGCGGTGGTCAGCAATGCGAGCGCCATCACCACGCTGAAGCAGATGCTCCCCCCCGGCGTTCTCCCGGCGGAATACGTGAAAAAGCTGGACGGGTACCGGCCGAGCATTTCCACGTTCATCGTCTGGCTGGGGCTGAACAAGGAATTGCGGGGCAAGCTCAAAGGCTATGACCACTCGGTCAGTTCGGGACTGGGCCCGGAAGCCGATTACCAGTCTGCGCTCAAGGGAGACGTGGAGAAAAACGGCATCGGCGTGGTCTGCTATGACAACCTCTTCGCGGGTTACTCCAAGCCCGGCACGTCGACACTCAAGATCATCTGTGCCAGCGGGTACGAGCCGTGGCGTAAATTCGAAGCAGACTACCGGGAGGGGCGGAAGGATGCCTATAACAAAGAAAAGGAGAGATGGACGAATATCCTGATCGGGAGGGTCGAGAAAGAGGTGATCCCCGGACTCACGTCAATGATCGAGGAGAAGGAATCTGCCACACCCCTCACGAACTGGCGTTTTACCCGCAACCCGGAGGGGGCCATTTATGGATTTGAACAGGCGATGAATAACTCCTTTATGAACCGGATCGACAATCGCACCCCCGTCAAGGGGCTCTACCTCGCCAGCGCCTGGAGCAAGCCCGGCGGCGGGTATACGGCGGTCATGAGCAGCGGCCAGACAGCCTTCGCCATGCTGATGGAAGACTGGAAGGTCCGATAACCCAAGGCCTTGCCTATCCGTCGGGGATTGGGCTGAGCGCCGAGGGATAAATCATGGTCATAGGACATTAGGGAGTAGAACCATGAACCTGGGGAGGGATAAACAGGAATTAGCCGATTACAATTATGTTTTATGTATGGGATTGTTGATCTCCAATACGATTGGCGGTGAGTTCTTTAGCAGTTACAAATTCAGCATTTTCAACGCCGGTTACCCCAGCAGACAGTTTAATGTCTGCTTCGTTCGCGAGAAGACGTCGAATCCGCTGAAGCTGTTACAGAAAGGCGAGCAGTTTTTTGAATCCCGGAAACTGCCTTTCCGTATCTCGTTCAGCAGCGGCTTGGAAAAGGACTTTTTGCCGCTGCTGTCTGATAGAGGATACAAGGAAAACCGTCCCGAAGCGGTCATGACACTGTCGGACCTTCCGGATAAGAATGTTTTTCAGAAGGATTTGGACATCAAGCGGATTTCGAGTGCCGAGGAGTTAGCCCATTTCCAGGAGATCG
>JAKAFS010000100.1 GCA_021817825.1 Deltaproteobacteria bacterium
CACGACTGTGTTGATCGAGCCGAACAGGACATTCTCGTGGGTCAGGATCGCCCCTTTGGGGTCCCCCGTCGTCCCCGAGGTGTACATGATGAAGAGGGGATCGGCGAGGGTGATCTCCCGCTCGGGAAGCGGCTCCGTGACGGGAAAGGAGGCCACGGCCGGGGTCAGGAGGGGATCGCTCCCTTCCGCGCCGCCATGGCGCAGATAACCGATCGTCTCCGGCAGGGCGGGCTTCATCTGGGCCACCTTGTCCCCGAATTCTCCCGAATAGATGAAAACCCGGGGGGTGCAGTCCGTAAGGATAAAGGTCAGCTCCGGCACGGCCAGGCGGAAATTCAAAGGCACCATGATCGCCCCGGTCTTGGCGCAGGCAAAGAAGATCTCCAGAAATTCCGAGGTGTTGGCCATCAGGACCGACACCCGCTCGCCGCAACCGACACCCCAGGCTTGAAATGCATGGGCCATCCGGTTCACCCGTTCGTTGAACTCGCGGTTCCTGAAGGAACGTTCATCCTCCTCCTTGAGCAAGAGCGCCTCCGGATGAGTCAACGCCCGCTTGAACACCCACTCCCCAACATTCATCTCATTACCCTCTTGAAAACATGATCCACAAAATGCCCGGCCTTTGCCGAAGGCAATACCCTGTCCTTTTCGTCCTGCATCGACTCTGCGGCGGAATGATACTCGGACAGGGTCAACATTTCAACCCCAAAGGGCCGGTCCCGTTGAAAGGCAGGACATTTTCAGAATCGCTACTCTTTCTTCCCCTCCTCCATCGGAGCACCCGTCAGTTGAGCGCCGTTGTCGTCATAGACCTCGCATCGCAAGGCGTCTCCTGTCCCGTATATTTTCACCCAACCGTGGGCGGTGACCTCTTTTGCGCAATGTTTATAATGCTCGCCCGTTTGCCATACCGAATTGGGCACCCTCACGGTGATCCATGTCTTGCCTCTGCAACCCGATTTATCACCGGGACAGCAGGTGCTCGCATCGGGGGAAAGCATCGAGGTGCTTAAACAGCGGGCACAAAACTCCCCATGAACTTCACTGAGGTATTGCTTGGTATTGTTGTAAACGCAATAGGCACGGGCCTCAGTAGCTCCCAAAGTGAGAATCGCGATGGCTGAGAAGATAACCACCCAGAAAATCGGCATCAGCGCCGATGCTTGATGACCCTTATTGCCGCGGCGCTTCTCTTCCCTTTCCGGCAACTCACTTGCGGCAAGCGTGCGGCTATAAAAAATACAGCCATCTACCATTTTAGTCCTCCGTTCGGTTATGAAATGATCAGCCGCGATGGCTCATCCAATCCTTTTTATCGGTTCTCGATTCGATACGCCCGCATGCCGCAAGGCTCGATCTCCAGGGCCAGAACATCGTCTTTCAGCGCGATTTCCTCTCCCTGGAGCATCTCGCGGAGCAGACAGCTGCCGTCCCTGGGCCTGATGCCCGACAGGTCCAGCTTCATTTGATAGGGATTGGTCGTATCGAGGTTGGCGAGGAGCAAAAACCGCTCTTCCGGTCTTTTACAACCTTCCCGCAGGGCCGCGAGGACCGCCCCATGGCCCTGGTCCACAAAGCGGATATTGCCCCCTTCCTGGAAGAGGGCGTGGTCCGCGAGCAGCCGGTTCACCTTGCCGATCAGCGCGCTGTAGCGGTCAGGCGACGGAAGGGAGAGGACGCGGTTTCGGCCGATGAAATGGATCTTTTCCAACAGGCCATGTTCCATTCCCTGGACCATGCCCATCTGGCCCGTGGCAAAGAGCGCCAGGGTAAAATAACGGGTGACGGCCGCGGCGGGCGACCCGTAGAGCAGCGCGGCCGAACTTGTATCGTGCGTCGAGATCGGGGTAAGAAAGCGCAGCTTGGTGCTGATCGCATGGAGATAGATCAGGTAGTCGCGCAGCGCCTCGGCAAAGGGATGCTCCCAGGCATCGGCCAAAAGCAGGTTCAGTTCGCGCCGGGCGGCGGTTTTCAGAAGGGTGTTCGAATCGGAAAAGAACTCGGCCTGGATGATCAGGTCCGGATAGGCGAGCCGCAGGGTCCCGATCAGATCGGCGATGAATTCCGGATGGCTGGAATGGAGGTTGTCCAGGCGGATCATGCCGCCCGTATAGGCTGCATAGTTGGCCCAGAAAAGGGCATACTGCTTCATGTAGGCCCAGAGTTCCTGCCTGATGACCGGTTCGGGGTGGTCATAGTGGATGCGGCAGAGGTCCCCCCACTTGATCCACTTGTTCATGTGCCAACAGCCGGCCCGCATAAGACCGTTCGGCTCGTTCTTGTCCTCCACGATCCATTCGGGACAACGACCGGCCATCTGGCTCGTAATGCCGATATGGTTCAACACCAGATCCAGACAGAGCCGGATACCCTTTTCCCGGGCCGCCCGGACGAAATCCTCGAACTGGGCAAGGCCGTTGCGGACATCATCGGGAGCAAGAAAGGAAGGATCGATGGCGAAAAGATCCGCCGCGGCATAGGGACTTTCGGAGGCATCCATGGCGGTCACGGGAAGCAGGTGCACCATGTTGAACCCCAGATCCCGGACATGATCCAGGGCCGCGATCCAGTCGCCGATGCGTCCCGACACGTTGGGAATCAGCGTATACATCCGGATGTCCTTGGCGCCTGCCGGATCGACGATGACCTTCGAAAAGGGAATCCGGTCCCAGAACCAGGTCTTGCCGCCATCGGCCGAATGCTTGATCTTGAAGAGAAAGATGCCGCACCGGGGCGGCGTGAGGGAGAGGGAGAAAGGGCCGGCGGGCCGGCGCTGAAATTCGATCTCGCTCCATTCGTCGGCCTCGCTCAGCAGATTGGTGTAAAGCCTGATCTGGGGCGCGGGATGCGTTTCGAGAAACTCCACTTCCAGCACCAGCGGCTCGTCCTTGAAGATCCGGAAGAATTCATGGGGCGCCACCGGCCAGGAGCGCTTCAGCTGACCTTCCCGGGCGATGCGCATGTTGTGGGACCGGAGGGAAGGGATCTCCCGACGGACAAGAACGGCGGCCTGCGGAATCGTGACGGTCATAACCAACTCCCCCAAAGCGCTGGAAATGGGCTCAAGAGGTTTCGAGAAGCTTACTTACCACGGTTTTTCAAAATCTTCCGGGGCATACTTTTTTTGAACATCGTCAAAATAGCTCCCCCGGCGGTTCGTCCGAAAGTGGTCCACCTTCTCCCGGTTGAAAAGGCGATAGAGACCGGCGATGGGCGTGAGGATCACAAAGAACATGATCGTCAGGATGATCCGGGAATTGATCCTCCCCAAAAGCGCTCCGAAGTGCAACCAATATTTTGCCAGGGCCGCGGTCGGCCGGTTTTCGAAAACATTGCCGACCGCAAGTAGAACGGCCGCCCAGAGGAGCCATTGGGCGTCGAAAAACAGATAGGCCAGCAGCAAGGCCAGGATGAGTGCCGAGATGGTTTTGGAGGTTTCCTGTGGATTCATTTTCTTTAAAATAAGGTATAGATGAACGGCGCCAGGGCCGATCCGCTTGAGAACAGCAAAAGCCCGATGAGCAGGAGCATCACGATCATCGGCAAGAGCCACCATTTTTTGCGTTCCTTCAGAAAATTCCAGAGATCTTGCAAAATTTCCATGTCACTTGGACCTCTCCGCTTTTTGGATGATCGTTGCCAGGGCCTCGGCGATAGCGCCATGCCCTGCCTTGCGCCAATGGTCATCGAGGACGTAGTACTGCTCCTTGGTGATGACTTTGGTGATATCGAGGGGAATGATATTCCGGATATAGGCAGGATATTGGCCCCCTCGGATCCGTTCCGCCAGTTTGCCGATGAAGGGACGATCGAAGTCGCCCTTGCCCACGGCATCGAAGACGATGATCTGCACCTGCGAGAGGTCCCGCGGTCCGTTCATCAAGGCGTTGAGGAAGAGATCCACATCGTCCCGGTTCGTCTTTGCCGGTTCTTTCGCTTCCTTTTTCGCCGCCGGCTTTCTCAGTTCGTTGCGCTTCTTGGCGATCTTCAGGGCCAGGTATTTGCCCGGATAGTACCCCTTCGCTTCGTTGTTCAGCGCCCTGTAACCCGCGTATTCCTCGGCGGACATGGTTTTCAGCCGGTTGCCCTGGTTGAGGAATTCCCGGTTCTCGTCAAAATCGTTTTCACAGTACTGGACGATCAGGTACTTGAGCCGGCCGGTTTCCAGGCGGCCCAGGCTCAGCATTTCCCGCGCCGTGCCATAGGAAGCGACACCTGCGTTCAAGACCTTGAGGCCCGTCTTTTTTCCCAGGACCCGGGCAAAGGTCTCTTCCTGATCGACGCCCCAGCCCATGGCGTAGGAGTCGCCGGCGACGATCACCTCGGGTTGGCGCAAAGCCTTTTCCTCGTCCCGCAATCCCAGGCTGTTGATGTCATAGCGGTTGCGGAATTCGGCGCCGGAAAAAACACAATGTCCCGGTTTCAGGGTATAGCCGAGGCCGGGATCGTATTGGGCGCATTCGGGCGTAAACTGGATGACTTTCCGGTCGCCGACATTGTAGAGATAGCCGATGCTGTTGCGGATCCCTTTCGGGCAATGTTTCAGCAAGGCCGGCGTGTGGACCAGAAGGTACATCGTCCCCTCGAAGAGGGCCAGGAGCAGGGCGATCGCCAGGATATTGAACAGGATGACCTTGACGGCTCTTTTCATCTCAATCGAGCACCAGTTCCTGCCGCCAGTCTCGGGCCTCTTTCCAGGGCGGCTGTTCGGTTTTGTCGAAAACGAAATTCCCCAGAACCAGGAAGTCCATGTCGGTGCGCATGAAGCACCGATAGGCGTCCTCGGGGGTGCAGACGATCGGCTCGCCGCGGACGTTGAAGCTCGTGTTCACCAGGACGCTGCATCCCGTTTGGGCCTTGAAGGCCTTGAGCAGGGACCAGAACCGGGGGTTCGTCTCTTCATGGACGGTCTGTAGCCGCGCCGAATAGTCCAGATGGGTGACGGCGGGAATATCGGAGCGGACGAAGTAGAGTTTGTCCCGCAGGGGCTGCTGATGGTAATTCTCGGGCAAAGGGTTGCGCCGCTGCGGCTGCACGTCGGCAATCAGCAGCATATAGGGCGACGGCCGATCGGTTTCAAAATAGGCCTCCACATCTTCAGCCAGAACCGAAGGGGCGAAGGGGCGGAAGCTTTCCCGGAATTTGATCTGTAGGTTCAGCCGTTTTTGCATCTCCTTGTTGCGGGCGTCGCCGAGAATGCTGCGATTCCCCAGCGCCCGGGGCCCCCATTCCATGCGCCCCTGGAACCAGCCGACCGCCTTTCCCTGGGCGAGTTCTCCCGCCACGGCTGCCGAGAGACGTTCCCGTTGATCGTAATGCCGATAGGCGGCCTTGTATTTCTTTGCCAGGGCTTCGATCTCGAATTCGCCGAACTCGGGACCGAGATAGGAACCCTGCATGCGGTCGACGCCGCGGGTGGTCGTCCGGTCCTTCTTGAAATACATGTGCTGCGCGGCATAGGCGGCCCCCAGGGCGCCCCCGGCGTCGCCGGCGGCCGACTGGATCCAGACATCCTCGAAAGGTCCCTCCCGCAAGATCCTGCCGTTGGCCACACAGTTCAGGGCCACGCCGCCGGAAAGACAGAGGGTCTTGGCGCCGGTCAAGACCTTTGCCGTTTTCGCCATCCTAAGCACGATCTCCTCGGTGACCTGCTGAATGGCCAGGGCGAGGTCGCTATGACATTGTTCCATCTCCGATTCCGGGGATCGCCGGGAAAATCCGAACAGCCGTTCCCACTTTTCCTCCTGCACCATGGTGAGCCCGGTGGCATAATCGAAATAATCCTGGTTCAGCCAGAGGGAACCGTCATCCTTGAGGTCGAGGAGATGTTCGCAGATCGCTTTGCGATAGCGCTTCACCCGCTCCGATCCGGGATCGCCGTAAGGCGCCAGCCCCATCAACTTGTATTCTCCGGAGTTCACGCGAAAACCGAGATAATAGGTGAAAGCGCTGTAGAGGAGCCCCACGGAGTGGGGGAATTTCATTTCCCTGAGCAGTTCGATCTCCCGGCCTTTTCCGAATCCGATCGATGCCGTCGCCCACTCGCCGACGCCGTCGACGGTCAGGATCGCCGACTCATCGTAGGGGGACGGGTAATAGGCGCTGGCCGAATGGGCCAGGTGATGGTCCGTGAAGAGCAACTGCACCCGGCGGCCGGAGGCCGGGTCGATCTTCGCCAGTTCATCGCGAATCAGCTTCTTCAAAAAGAGCTTCTCCTTGGTCCAGATGGGCATCGCCATGAGAAAGGAGCGAAATCCCCGGGGCGCGAAGGCATAGTAGGTCTCGAGAAGCCGTTCGAATTTCAGGAGGGGCTTGTCGTAAAAGACGACTGCATCCAGATCGGACAGGGACAGGCCGCCCTGTTGGAGGCAAAACGCCGCGGCCCGGGCGGGGAAGGCAGGGTCCTGCTTCTTCCGGGTGAACCGCTCTTCCTGCGCGGCAGCCGCAATCTCCCCTTTTTTCAGGAGTACGGCCGCGGAATCATGATAGAAAGCTGAGATACCCAATATATTCATATATTATCACACTCAGGTAATGGCCATCTCCTATAGGTTGCAAGCCCAAGATTGTCAATCATTAATTGGGCCGCCGTCCCTCGCTGCGCTTCTGCACAGCGCCTCACCGCCTGCGACACTTGTGCCGCTCACTCAAATGCCAGCAGGCCGAATGATTGGGGCAGATGGAAATTCGGTTTCGAATCATCCACCGGCGCCCAGGTGAGCCAGTGCGGATGGGAGGTGCCGTCGGCGCACTTGTAGAAATTGGCCCGCCACAGGGCCTTGGGCCGCGGCGCGCTCACCGGGCAGTATCGGCTCAGCAGGGCGGTCGGGATCGCGTACCCGACGGTCCAGGTGACGGGTTCTGCGATTTCCGGATCGATGATGCGAGGCAACGAATGGGTCTTTACCAGTTTGTCGCAGTCCCGCCCGGGGATCTCGATCCCCCCTTCCCTGCCGTTCCGATGAAAATGGAAGAGGAGGGTGCCGCCGCAATTCATCTCCAGGTTGAAGTAGCCTTGGGACAGATCCGGACCGGGGGTGAAGAAAAATTCGACGCAACTGTCCCGGCAAACCGGGTCCTGATGCTTTGCAGAGACGGCCCGAACGTACCGGTCCTCGACGCGGAACAGGACGTGGACCGCCTTCTCAGCGTAGGCGATCTTCACCTCGGTCCGGGGAAAATGGTCGGGCTTTTCTCCCATGTAGTTTCCGACCCTTTCGGGCCGAATCTCCTCCCAGGGCGGCTTGTCCCAATCGGTTCCGGCCTTCGGGAAGCCGGCCAGTCTTTTTACAATGGCGATCATCTTTTATTTTCTTTACCGGAAGAGACGGGGTGGAGCGGCCGGCAGCAAAATCACTTCCCTCTTCCGACTGTATTTCTTACGAATGGGTCGCTGGCGGCTTGCCGAACCAACCGACATAGGTCAACCAGAGGCCGATCAGGACGAGGATGGAAAATCCGGCCCGCACCGCCGGTATCATGTGCAGGGAGGCCAGTCCCCCGCGCAGGATCAACTGCGGGGCGGCCAGGAGGATAAAGCCGCGGATCGCCAGGAACCAGCCGAAGAGGGAGATCATGACCGCCTCAGGGCTTCGCCAGTATTGGTGGAACGCGATAATCAGCAGGCCGCAAAAGAAGAGCAGCGCGCCCATCATCCAGACGAGCGCTTCGTTCTGAAAGAGGTCGGAGAGGATCGGCCCCAGACCGGGGGCCCGGACGACCAGGATGGCCGGCACGATGGCGAGGAACGGACCGATGACGCGGGCGAAGGCGCGCGTGCGAGCCTTGGATTCCGATGGCGCGGGCATATGCATTTCTCCTCTGAGGTGAAGGACAACCGTTGTGGAAAGGGTCCTATCATGATTTCGGTTTACAATCCACTCAATAGAACCAAAGGAGCAGCGCCAGCAAGAGGACCGCGGCTTGCACGGCATAGACGCCGAAGGTGTGCCGATAGTAGAATTCATAGGCCTTTTGGATGCGCTTCAGCCCGCCGAGCAGGCGTCGGACAATAACGAGCCGGGGATACTTGTAATTGTCGGAGGTGAAGTTCTTCTGGAATGCGCACATGGGATAAAGGGCATAGATATCCTCCCTCAGGGGGCGAAAAAGGGTATCGTTCACAATCCCCTGCCAGGGCTCGTAGGCCAAGGTTTCCGCATAATGGCGATTCAAAGCGTAGGCATGGGTCAGACTCTGGTAACGAACCTTCTGGATGCAGGGATTGGTCGTTTTGCGGCTGGAGCGGATCAAGGCGCCGATCAGCAACACTTTCCATTCCGGATGCCGTCGCAAATATTCGGTGCCGCTTTTCAATCGTTCCGGAGCGAAACGGTCAAATTCCACATCGTCTTCGAAGACAACGATATTCCGCGCACCCGCCTCCAGCCCTTTGCGCAGACAGGTCATGTGGGATTCATAGACGCCCCGCTCCATATCGGCCGGATCGCGCTCGCCGAGCACGAACTCCACCCGCTCGGCCAGTCCCACTTTCGCGAATTGTTCGCGCGCCGAGTTGCGGCGATCTTCCCGTTCCCGCAGAGAAACGCAATAGAGGCGATCAAAAAAATCCCAGCCGGTGGCGGCGGCTTCTTGCACACGATCGTCAGACACTCTTCTTCCTCCCCTGCTCCGCTCTTTCCCACGGGCACCCTATAATAGGAGTCTTTGTCCTGTCAAGAACCCGCAATTGCCGGGAGGGGGGCAGTTTGGTTTCGCAGAGGCAGTTCATTTTGGGAAGGAAATCAAGCGGCTCGCTTTCCCCTGTCGCCTTCCAGGACGAGGCACCCATAGGTGCCGCCGAAGGAGATCCCGCTCAGGAGCGCCTTGGTGATGGTCTTGCGGCGGAAATCGCCGCAGACGAAGGGAAGGCCGCAGAGGGGTTCTCTGAGGCCGACGACGGGCGGGACAATCCCCTCCCGGAGACTCAGCGCCAAGGCCGCCGCCCGGATCCCGCCGGAGGCGAAGATCTCCCCCGTCGCCCCCTTCAGGGCCGTGATCAGCGGCCGGTCCTTTGCATCGGAGAAAAGCCGCTCATAGGCCGCGGCCTCCAGGGCGTCGAGGGCGCAACCGCCGTTCGCCGCAGCCCCGATGAGGTCGATCTCTTTTGGGGCCGCACCCGCCATCCGGAAGGTCCGCTCCAGGGTCAGGAGAAATCCCCGGGGATCGGCCGGCCAGGCGGTGGCCGGCGCCGGCGAAGAGCCGAGTCCCCAGCCCGTCACTTCCGCATAGACCGTCGCGCCGCGCTCCCGGGCGGCATCGGCAGCCTCCAGGCAGACCATCCCGCATCCCTCTCCCAGGACCGGACCGTTCCGGAGCCGGTCGAAGGGACGGGCGCCCTCGGCGCCGCCGCCCACCGGGGAAAGGGCCCGAAAACGGTCGAGGGCCTCGTAGAAAAAAGGCGAGAGGATCTCCCCGCCGCCGGCGAGAATCACCTCCGCCGCGCCGCGCCGGATCTCCATGGCGCCGTAGGCAATCGCCGTTTCCGCCGAGACGGCCTGGTGGTTCACCGTCGTGTTCACCCCCCGAAAGCCGAGTTCGATCGAGGCATATCCCGCCGGGGCGTTCATCACCGTGTTGGGAACGTGGATGGGGCTCACCCTTCCGGGCCCCTCGGTGAAAAGGACCCGGGCGCTTTGGACCTTGTCCTCCGTGTTGCCGTAAGCCGTCCCCATGACGATCCCGATCCGGTCGCGGTTGGCGGGGTCGATCCCGATCCCGGCGTCGTCGAGGGCCATCCGGCAGGAGGCCGTCGCCATGGCCGAGAGGCGATCCATCTTTCGCAGGTTTTTCACGGAAATGAAGTCTCGGGCCGAAAAGGCGCGGACCTCTCCCCCCAGATGGGAACCCAGGCCGTCGGTGGAAAAGGCCGCAATCTCCCCGATTCCCGTCCGGCCTTGCCAGAGGGCCTCGGCAAAGGCTTCTTTGCCTACCCCTAAGGGGGTGACCATGCCGATTCCGGTGATGACGACCCGCCTATCCATGCCGCGCCTCCTCTTCCCGGACGCGGCCGAAGAGCACCGTCGTATTGTTTCCGCCAAAGGCAAAGGCATTGCAGAGAACGACATCCAGCTCGGCCCGGCGGGCCCCCTCGGTGACATAATCGAGGTCGCACTCGGGATCGGGGGTTTCGTAGTGAATCGTCGGCGGGATGAATCCCTCGCTGATCGCCAAAAGCGAGACGACCGATCCCAGGGCGCCCGAGGCCCCCAGGGTGTGGCCGTGCATCGCCTTGGTGGAGCTGACGGGGATCTTCCCGGCCCGGAGTCCGAAGACCTCCTTGATCGCCCGGGTCTCCATGAGGTCGTTGAGCGGCGTTGCCGTCCCGTGGGCGCTGATATACTCCACCGCTTCCGGGGCGAGACCCGCGTCATCCAGGGCCGCCCGCATCGCCCGGGCCGCTCCGGAGGCGCCCACGTCGGGCGCCGTCATGTGGTGGGAGTCGCAGGTGACGCCGTAGCCCAGGATCTCGCCCAGAACTTTCGCCCCCCGCTGGCGGGCATGGGCCAAAGATTCGAGGATCAGTATCCCCGCCCCTTCCCCCAGGCTGAGCCCTCCGCGGTTTCCGGAAAAGGGTCGGCAATGCGTCGGATCCACCGCCTGTAGGGCGTTGAAGGATGCGAAGGTCAAGCGGCTGAGCGGCTCGGTCCCTCCGGCGATGACCACCCGGGCCGCGCCGGTGCGGATCAGGTCCCGCGCCATGCCGACCGACGTCGCCCCGGAGGAGCAGGCGGTCATGAGGGTCGTCTTGGGCCCCCAGAGGTTCAATTGCGTGGCCAGTTGGTTGGCGCTCGCAGCGCAGGAGACGGGCGCCAGGCGGGAAAAGCGGGCCGTGCGCGCCCCTCCTTCCAGGTAGTCGGAGAAAAAAGATTCGGCTTCCAGAAGCCCCCCGGCGCCGCCGCCGATAATGACGCCCATCTCCTCCCGGAGGGTCTCCGGAATCGGGTCGAGGCCGGCCTGGGCCAGGGCCTGTAGCGTCGCCGCCAGGGCGAAAGCATCGGAACGGGACAGGCGCTTCAGGGAAAATCC
>JAKAFS010000101.1 GCA_021817825.1 Deltaproteobacteria bacterium
GCGGCCGCATCGAACTCGATGACGGTCTTGCGGTTGATCTCCGCCCGCTGCACCATGTTGTCCCGGGGGACGAAATGGATCATCTGGGTGCCCAGCCGGTCGGCCAGGGCCTGGATCAGGTCCTGTTCGTTGTCCACCTTGCGGCTGTTGCAGATCAGCCCGCCCAGCCGGACGCCGCCGGCCTCGGCGAATTTCACGATCCCCTTGCAGATGTTGTTGGCCGCATACATGGCCATCATCTCCCCGGAGACGACGATGTAGATCTCCTTGGCCTTGCCGTCCCGAATCGGCATGGCAAAGCCGCCGCAGACCACGTCTCCCAGAACGTCGTAGAAGGCGTAATCGAGCCCGATGGACTCCGAGTAGGCCCCCAGCTGCTCCAGGAGGTTGATCGAGGTGATGATCCCCCGGCCGGCGCAGCCGACCCCCGGCTCCGGCCCGCCCGACTCGACGCAGCGGGTCCCCCGGAAACCCTCCTTGACCACGTCCTCCAGGTCGAGGTCCTCCCCTTCGGTCCGCAGCGTGTCGAGCACCGTCTTCTGGGAAAGGCCGCCCAGGATCAGTCGCGTCGAGTCCGCCTTGGGATCGCACCCGACGATCATGATCTTTTTTCCCATCTCGGCCAGGGCGGCGACGGTGTTCTGGGTGGTCGTGGATTTCCCGATCCCCCCTTTTCCGTAGATCGCGATTTTCCTCATTGGTAATCTCCTTTCATGGACTGCAAAGCGTTTTGTCTCTCTAAGGGCAGGATGCGTGCCAGGAGGGAAAAAGTGCGCCGGAGCGGCGGCCAGAATCATAAATGGCTATTTATTCAGATTGGTTGAGAAGGACATCCGTTTCCGTCGATCCCTTTGGTCCGTACAGTCCGCAAGGAGGGAAGGGGCCGAAAACGACATAATGGTAGGAGATTTTCCGCCGAAGCGACCTATCGGTAGGAATGTCGCTTTCTTCTTTTATAGGATTCGCTGAAGAGAAGAACGGTATTCATCGCTTTCGGGAGTCGCCGGTTTTCAATGAATACAGTATACGGTAGGTGATTGGTAGGTTTTCGCTTACCCTATCCTCCTATTCGTTCCTCATTTTGCATTAAAGACGTTTAGGCTACATTAAGATGCAAATGATGAGATGGTGCCGCGCTTTTCAATCAACGAACACAACGAAGGGAGAAGGTATAATGAACGAAGAACGCAAATCCCCGGCAACGGGCATGGTTCACCCACAAACTGCCGGTAGCGGCACGACCAACCAGGACTGGTGGCCGAAACAGCTGCGGCTGGACATCCTGCACCAGCATTCCTCCAAGTCCAATCCGATGGGCGAAGACTTCAATTACGCGAAAGAGTTCAAGAGCCTTGACCTTGCTGCCGTGAAGAAAGATCTCGCCGCGCTGATGACCGACTCCCAGGACTGGTGGCCGGCGGACTTCGGCCATTACGGACCTCTCCTGATCCGCATGGCCTGGCATAGCGCCGGCACCTACCGCGTAGGCGACGGCCGCGGCGGCGGCGGTCGGGGCCAGCAGCGTTTTGCACCGCTCAGCGGCTGGCCCGACAATGTCAATCTCGACAAGGCGCGCCGGCTCATCTGGCCGATCAAACAGAAGTACGGCCGGAAGATTTCCTGGGCCGACCTGATGATCCTCGCGGGCAACGTCGCCCTCGAATCGATGGGATTCAAGACCTTCGGCTACGGCGGCGGTCGCGAGGACGTCTGGGAGCCCGATCGCGACATTTATTGGGGCTCCGAGAAGACCTGGCTGGGTGGCGACAAGCGCTATTCCGGGGAGCGGGACCTCGAAAATCCGCTCGCGGCGGTGCAGATGGGGTTGATCTACGTCAATCCGGAGGGCCCGAACGGCAACCCGGATCCGGTCGCCGCCGCCAGGGATATCCGCGAGGTCTTTGCCCGCATGGCGATGAACGACGAAGAAACGGTGGCGCTCATCGCGGGGGGCCACGCCTTCGGCAAGACCCACGGCGCCGGCCCCGCGACCCATGTGGGACCCGACCCGGAAGCGGCCGGCATCGAGGAGCAGGGGCTGGGCTGGAAGAGCAGTTTCGGCACGGGCAAAGGCGGCGACACGATCGGCGGCGGCCCGGAAGTCACCTGGACCAACACGCCCACGAAATGGAGCAACAATTTCTTCCGGATACTCTTCAGCTTCGAATGGGAACTGACGAAAAGTCCGGCGGGTGCACAGCAGTGGAAGCCGAAGGATAATGCAGGCGCGGGTACCGTGCCGGATGCCCATGACCCCAAAAAACGCATTGCGCCGTCGATGCTGACCACGGACCTCGCCCTGCGGTTCGACCCGGTCTACGAAAAGATTTCCCGGCGTTTCTACGAGAATCCGGCCCAGTTGGCCGACGCCTTCGCCCGCGCCTGGTTCAAGCTGACGCACCGCGACATGGGGCCGCGTGCCCGCTATCTGGGGCCCGAGGTGCCGGCCGAAGAACTCATCTGGCAAGACCCCATCCCGGCCGTCAACCACAAGCTGATCGATGGGGAGGACGTCGCTTCCCTCAAGGCCCGGATCCTGGCCTCCGGCCTGTCGGTTGCGGAATTGGTTGCGACCGCCTGGGCGGCGGCGTCCACCTTCCGCGGCTCCGACAAGCGCGGCGGCGCCAACGGTGCCCGTATCCGCCTGGCGCCGCAGAAGGACTGGGAAGCCAACCAGCCCGCCCAGCTGGCCAAGGTCCTCAAGACCCTGGAGGGTATCCAGAGCGCCTTCAACAGCGCCCAGTCCGGCGGAAGGAAGGTCTCCCTGGCCGACCTGATCGTTCTGGGCGGCTGCGCGGCCATCGAGGAGGCGGCGAAGCGTGCCGGTCACGAAGTGACGGTTCCCTTTGCGCCGGGACGGATGGATGCCTTGCAGGAGCAAACCGACGTGGCCTCTTTCGCCATGCTGGAACCGGTCGCGGACGGTTTCCGCAATTACCAGAAAACCCGCTATGCCGTCTCGGCCGAGGAGCTGCTGGTGGACAAGGCGCAATTGCTGACCCTGACGGCCCCGGAGATGACGGTGCTCGTAGGCGGCATGCGCGCCTTGAATGCCAACTTCGGAGGGTCGCCGCACGGCGTCTTCACGAAGCGGCCGGAGACGCTGACCAACGACTTCTTCGTCAACCTGCTCGACATGGGCACGACCTGGAAGGCCACGGCCGAAGAGAGTGACCTGTTCGAGGGTCGCGATCGCGCCACGGGGGCGCTCAAGTGGACCGGCACCCGCGTCGATCTCATCTTCGGTTCGAACTCCCAGCTTCGGGCCCTGGCGGAAGTTTACGGATGCGAGGACTCGCAGGAGAAGTTTCTGCACGACTTTATCGCGGCTTGGAACAAGGTCATGAATCTGGACCGGTTTGACCTCCCCTGAGAGCTGCATAAAGGCTGCGTCGGCGTCTGACAGGATGGCAAGCGCGGAGCAAGACAAGGCAGAGCCAATTTGGCTCTGCCTTTTTTTGGAGCATTCGCTATAGCGTTACTTGTATTTTCCCGGATCTAGGCCGTACTTGGCCACCCGCAGCCGGATGATCCGCTCCGTGAGGCCGAGGGCGCGCGCCGCCTTGGCCATGTTGCCCCGCGCGCGTTTCAATTCCTCGCTGAGGAGCTCTTTTTCCATCCCGGCCATCATCCCCTTGAAGCTTCCCGATGAGTCGGAGCGGGCGGCATCCACGGCCTGGAGGTTCGGCGGCAAAAGGGCGCTGCGGATATTGCCGTCGGTGCAGAGAATGACCGCCCGTTCGATGCAGTTTTCCAACTCCCGCACATTCCCCGGCCAATGGTAATTCATGAGCTTGTCCGTCGCGGAGGTGGAGATGCTCTCGATCTTCTTGCCGTGCTCGCGGGCGTATTTCTGGACGAAGTGGTCCGCCAGGAGCATGATGTCGGTCCGGCGCTCCCTGAGGGGCGGCACGAGGATCGGAAAGACGTTCAGCCGGTAGTAGAGATCCTCCCGGAATTTCCCCTCTCCGATGGAGGTTTCCAGATCCCGGTTTGTGGCGGCGATGATCCGCACATCGGACTTGATGGTCCTGTTGCCGCCGATCCGTTCGAACTCTTTCTCCTGAATGACGCGCAATAGCTTGGTCTGGGTGGCCAGCGGGAGCTCTCCGATTTCGTCGAGGAAGATCGTCCCTCGGTCGGCCAACTCGAACCGGCCCTTGCGGGCCAGGGTCGCCCCGGTGAAGGCCCCCTTTTCATGACCGAAGAGTTCGCTTTCGATGAGCGATTCGGGAAGGGCCGCGCAGTTGATGGCCACAAAGGGTTTTTCGGCGCGCGCCGAGCCGTAATGGACGGCATGGGCGACCCGTTCCTTGCCCACGCCGCTTTCCCCGAGGATGAGGACCGTGGTATTCGTCTTGGCCACCGTTTCCAGGAGCGTGTAGACGGTGTTCATGATCTTCGAGTTGCCGACGATCGTTTCCGGGCGATACCGGTCCTTCAGCTGATCTTGAAGGCGTTGATTTTCCTGTAGCACCTTCTCCATCTCTTCCTGGGCCAGTTGGCGCAGGCGGACGGCCTGGGAGATGGTGGAGGCAATGATGGTCAAAAGGCGGATGTCCGCATCGAGGGTCCCTTTTTCCTCTGAGGGACGGTCGGCCGAAAGGGCGCCGATGGTCTCGCTGCCGATTTTGATGGGGACGCAGATGAAAGCGATGTCGCGCTTGTCGAGATGTCTTCGCGAACCTGTCCGATCGAGAAAAAGCGGCTCTTCGGAGATTCTCGGGACCACGATGGGTTTCCCCGTGTCGATCACCTTGCCGGTGATGCCTTCGCCGATGTGATACTTGCCCTTGGCCTGTTCTTCGGGTCTGAGGCCATAGGCCTCTTCGATGACGATTTCTCCCCGTTTCCGGTTCAGGATGGTCAGGGTGCCGCGGGGGATTTCCATGTATCCGGCGGTCATGCGCAAAATCGGCTTCAGAGCCGTTTTGAGATCCAGGGTCTCGCTGAGTTTGGTGCTGATATCGAAGAGGAGCGAGAGTTCCGTGAGTTCGGCGGCCTTTTTGCGTTCAGACATTTCTTTCATCCCTGCCCCAACGGGGGCCGTTCCTGACGACTCCCGCGGTAAGCGGATCCGATTTTTTGCACTGCCTTGGCTGCGAAGGGGAAAGATCCCTCCTTTATCCGGGCCGGCCTTTCCCTCCGGCGACCCCCTATGGGGCACAATGGCAAAGAAGGTGCCAATGGTGGAAAATTTTTGTATGTATATGTAAATATTTAACAATATATTTTTAAGGCGAAAAGGAGCCAGGGGAAATTCCAGACAAATTTGTGCCCACTTCGGCCGCATCGGACGAGATTGTGACTTCTGCGAGACCGGCGCTCTTCCGATAGGGCTCCCTGCGCGCTTTGGGGGAGCCCGCCGGGCAAGGTGACGGCAGAGGTTAAAAAGAGAAAGCGGATCGGTGGCTGCCCGATAAAGGATTCTCAACTTGACTTGTTATGGGCATATGCCTATAATCTGCGCCGAAATTCGCTTGCCGAAACCCGGAAGGATTCGGGAATCGCCTGTGAGCTGCACGAGCAGGGATGCCATGAGGTCTGACGGATGGCCTGCAAACCTCTCAGAGGCACATTTCTTATTCTAGCGGAATCGTGGTGATTATGAATCAGCCCAGTTTGTTTGAAATCCTGAAAGCGGCCCTGTATGTCGGCACGGTCGGCTATGGAGGGCCGGCCATCCTGGCATTGATGAAGAGGGTCATCGTCCATGAAAAGGGGTGGATCTCCGCGGAGGAGTTCATGAACGCCCTGAGCCTGTCCCAGATCTTGCCGGGGGCGACGGGAGTGACCCTGATGGGTTATATCGGCCATAAGCTGAAGGGCGGGTGGGGCGGCGTCCTGATGCCCTTTGCGTTCGCCTTTCCGGCCATGACGGCCATTACGATCCTGGCTTGGGCCTATTTTTCGTTCGGCGAGCTGCAATTTGTCCACGCGATCTTCATGGGGCTGGGCGCGATGGTGGTGGCCTTGCTGATCAATGCCACCCTGATGATGGGAAGGTCGGTCTTCCAGGGAACGGACCGCAACGAATTCCGGGGAATCGCGATTGCGGGACTTTCCTTTCTGGCGATTCTCACTCTGCGCTGGGATGTTGTTTTGGTCATCCTCGGCTCCGGGGGGCTGGGGGCTTTGCTCTTTTACCGCAGCGGTCCTGTCGAAGAGGGCAAAGTGCCGCCGCAAGCGGGTACGGCGATGGACTTACCGGCGGCGCCGTCGGGATGGAAAAATCTGCTCCCCCCGGCGGCGCTGGCGGCTGTGCTCGCCGTCACCTTTGTATTGATCGATGGAACGTGGACCCTCTTTGCGACCTTTTTCAAGATCGGTTGCTTTGCCTTCGGCGGCGGCTTTACCGCCATTCCGATCATTCAGAGTGTGGTCGTCGACGGGATGCACTGGCTCGACCTGAGAGCCTTCCGCGATGGGATTGCCCTGGGACAGATCACCCCGGGGCCGGTTTTCATCACGGCGACCTTTATCGGCTACAAGATCCTGGGAATCATCGGGGCCGTTGTTGCCACCATCGGTATCTTCACCCCGTCGCTGATGGCTATAATACTCCTTGGTCGGGCTCACGCCCGGATCAAGAATCTCCGGATCGTGAAAGCGGTCATCCGGGGATTCCTGGCGGGCTTTATCGGGCTTCTCCTCTTTGTCGTCCTGCAATTCGCTGTCCAATCCCTCGTCGATTGGCAGACCTGGGTGCTCTTTGCGGTTTCCGTGATTTACCTGTTGGTTTGGAAAAAGGAGATTCTCTGGCTCATCCTGGGGACTATCGGTGTTTCGCCACTGGTCTTTTGAGCTGGCGGGTACAAAACAACAAGTCTGTCAGGCGGGCGGCGCTGGCGATGCCGCAGGGCAGAAAAAGGACTGATCCACCAGACCGGTCCCGTATCTTGAGGGAGGAAAAACATGAAAGTCAAGGCAACGGTATTGATCGACAACTACGCTTTCGGGAGCCACGGCGTCTTCGCCCAGCACGGCTGGGCCGTCTTTCTGGAGACCGACCAGGGCAACTATCTGCTGGACACGGGGGCCGGAAAGATCATCGTCAACAATGCTCAAGCCCTGGGGGTTGATCTGGACTCGATCCTCGGGATCATCCTGAGCCACCACCACCACGACCATACCGGCGGACTCCTGGAGGTGCTCGAACACCTGCGGCGGCCGATCCCCGTCTATGCCCACCCCGGCCTGTTCAAGGACAGCTTCATGAGGAAAGACGGCGAGTTCCGCCACAGCGGCATTCCGTTTCGGCGGGAAGTCCTGGAGACCAAGGGGGCCTGCTTCGATCTCGACGCGGCATTCCGGGAGATCGCCCCCGGCCTCTGGCTGACCGGCGCCGTTCCCCGGACGACCTCCTACGAACTCGGAGAACCGCGGCAGGTGATTCGGCAGGAAGAGGGATTCATCCAGGACCCGCTCGAAGAAGACCTGTCGGTTGTCATCCGCACCGAGGGCGGGCTTTTCGTGGTCCTGGGATGCGCCCATGCCGGGATCGTCAATACGCTCCGCTACGCGATGGAGCGGACCGGCGAAACGCGGATCCACACCGTCTGCGGCGGGACCCACCTGGGCCTGCTCGGGGAGACGCAGCGGGAGGAAAGCATCCGCGATCTGAAGGCCCTGTCGATCGGCTGTCTCGGTGTCTCGCACTGCACCGGGATGCAGGCGGCCCTCCGGATGGCCCAGGAGTTCGGAGAGCGGTTCGTCTTTTGCAAGGTCGGCGCCGTGTTTGCAGGATAGGTGCTTGCGCCTTGGAAAAATATTTGACTTGCCCTGGCCAATAAGGTAGTCTGCCCCCGTTCTGAAGGGGAGTAGCTATCCGGGCAAGGTCAACATACTGGCGAAAGCCTGGCCTTGCCGTTGGTTTTGGCCAATCAGCGAGACTTTCAGCATGACGGATCCGTTATGCTGACGTCTCGCTTTTTTTATGGTAAGAAAGGGGTACCGATGACGATCTTCATAGCCGCTTTTTTGTTTGTCGTCCTGGCCGAGATGGGGGACAAGACGCAGCTCCTGGCGATGGCCTTTGCGACCCGCTATCCGGCCAAAACGGTCCTGGCCGGGGTCCTGGCGGCGACGCTCCTGAACCACCTGCTGGCCGTGGTTCTGGGGAGCTTCCTGACCGATTTCATCCCCATGAGCACGATTCAGATCGCCGCCTCGCTATCGTTCATCTTCTTCGGCCTCTGGACGCTTAGGGGCGATGAACTGGAAGGGGAGGACAAAAAATACAAGTTCAGCCCCTTTTGGACCGTGGCCGTGGCCTTCTTTTTCGCCGAGATGGGGGACAAGACCCAGTTGGCGACGGTCGCGCTGGCGGCCAAGTACCAGTCGATCCTGCCGATCTGGATGGGGACCACCGCCGGGATGATGGTGGCCGACGCCTTCGGCATCATCGTCGGGGTGGTTCTGGGAAAACGGATTCCCGAACGGTTCGTGAAATGGTTCGCGGCCGTCATTTTCATCCTCTTCGGCTTCATAGGCCTCTACGATTCGCTGCCGGCGAGGTTCCTGACGCTGCCGGCAATGGCCGGCGCCCTTCTTGCCGTGGCGGCGCTGATTTGGCTCATCGTCCGGTGGGGTGACCGCCGGGAGGCGGCGCCGCCGCAGGACGCGGATGGCTGAAAAGGGATAAAACCGATCCATTGCCTAATTTCGCAGAAAGGGAGTTGCCCATGAAAACGGATGCCGCTTATCTCTACGAACTGATTCCTTCTTCCATCGGAGAAGTCGGGGTCGTGTGCTGCGGCGCAGGGAGAAACGCTCAGGTCCGGCGGATTCTCCTGCCGATGGAGGGGATCGCGATGGCCGAACGGATCGGCCGGGAGTTTCCCGGCGTCCGGCCGGCCTCCGGAGGGACCCAGATCGCGATGCTGATCGAGCGTTTTTTGAAGGGACAGGCGGTCGATTTCTCCCGGGCCGATCTCGATCTGGAGGGGATGAATGCCTTTATGCGGCGCACCCTGACGGCTTGCCGGGAGATTCCGCGCGGCCGGGTGATGACCTACGGGGCCTTGGCGGCGGCCGTGGGGGCCCCGCGCGGCGCCCGGGCCGTGGGCAACGCCATGGCCCTGAACCCCATCGCGCTGATCATTCCCTGCCACCGGGTGATTTGGCGCGGCGGGGGGCTGGGCGGCTACGGCGGGGGCCTGGCGATGAAGCAAGCCCTCCTGGAGATGGAAGGGGTGGCCTTCGACAGGAAGCGAAAGGTCGTTCCCGAGTGCATCCTCCATCACCCTTAAAGGGAAAGACCTTGCGCACGGTTTTTTAGTCCCCACCCCTGATTCTGGTTTCTGCCATCGCTTCCGTTGCTTGCCTGAGCAGCGGAAGTTTTTCATTTCTGCGGCTCCTTATCCCGGGGGATCGGCTTCCTTTCCTTTTCAGGTAAAAAAAAGCTTGACATATTTAGGAACGCCTAATATTATTCGTCGCACTAATCAAAGAGGAGGTCAGTCATGGTTGCCAGCGATACGGTCAGTGCCAGCATGGAAGATTATCTGGAAGCGATTTTTCATGTGATCGCCAAACAGCAAGTCGCCAGGCCCAAGGACATCGCCAAGCTCCTGAACGTAAGCCACCCCTCGGTGACCGGCGCCCTGCGCGCCCTTGCCGAGAAAGAACTGATCAACTACACCCCCTATGACCTGATTACCTTGACCACCCGCGGGGAGGCGGCGGCCAAAGATGTGGTGCGCCGCCACGAAACGTTGCGCAACTTCTTCGTGAAGGTCCTGGTGGTCAATGAAAAGGAGGCCGACGAAGCGGCCTGCAAGATGGAGCATTCCATCCCGCCGGTCATCCTGGAGCGGTTTGTCCAGTTTGCCGAATTCGTCGAGGTATGCCCCAGGGGCGGCGAGAAGTGGGTTGCGGGCTTCGGCTACTATTGCGACCATGCAGGAAAGCGGGACAACTGCGAGCGCTGCATCTCCCTTTGTCTGGACGAAGTGAAAGAGAAAAAAGAGCAAGGAGATCAAGAAGAGATGAATAGAGTTCAACTGAAGGATTTGCCGCCCGGCCGAAAGGGGCGGGTGGTGAAGGTGACGATCGCCGGCGATACGGGAAAACGGATGGTGGAAATGGGTGTCACCGCCGGCAGCCTGATCGAAGTGGAACGGGTGGCGCCCCTGGGCGATCCCCTGGAAGTCAAGGTCAAAGGCTACCACCTTTCGCTGCGGAAAGAGGAAGCGGCAGGGATCGAGGTTGCCCTCCTGTAGGGCCAGCGTGAGAAAGGAGCGCAAGATGCCGTTGGCGATGGTGACAAGGGGCAAGGTGCGGATCTTGGGAGTCGAAGAGGGCACGGCCGGTCTGGCCGCCCGTTTGGCCCCCCTGGGGCTCCTGCCCGGAGCGGAAATCGAGGTGGTGCGAAATCAGGCGTCGGGCCCGCTGATCATCGCGGTTTTCGGGAGCCGGATGGTCCTGGGCCGGGGAATGGCGCAGCAGATCCAGGTCCGTTAGGGGAGGCGGCCATTTTTTTTGCCTACCTATTTAGGCACGACTAATATTATTAGGACTGTGAACAGACAGCGTGAGGAGCAAGGAAGAGAGGAAAGAGCATGGAAAAACCAATTCTGGTCGCCCTGGCAGGGAATCCCAATTCGGGAAAATCGACCCTATTCAATTACCTGACCGGTATGCGGCAGCATGTGGGCAATTACGCCGGCGTCACGGTGGAGCGCAAGGAAGGACGCTGCCGCTTCGGCGACAGGGAGATGCGGATCGTCGATCTGCCCGGGACCTACAGTCTGTCGGCCCATTCGGCCGAGGAGGTCGTGGCGAGAAACTTTCTCGTCCAGGAAAAACCCGATGTGGTCGTGGACGTCATCGATACGGCCAACCTGGAGCGGAACCTCTATCTGGCGGTCCAACTCCTGGAACTGAACGTCCCGCTGGTCCTGGCCTTCAACATGAGCGACGAGGCAAAGGCGCGGGGCTATGAATTCGATCTGGAGCGGCTCAGCGAAATCTTCTCGGCTCCCATTGTGCCGACAGATC
>JAKAFS010000199.1 GCA_021817825.1 Deltaproteobacteria bacterium
ATCGGCCCGGGACTCACCGTCGTCGTGGCGAGCATCGCCCTCACCCTCCAGGCGCTGTTTCTCGCCCACGGCGGCCTCACCACCCTCGGGGCGAACATCGTCTCGATGGGGGTGGCCGGGGCCTATGTCGGCTATGGGATTTACTGGATCGTCCGCCGTCTGGGGCTTCCCTGGGTGATGGCGGCCTTCCTGGCCGGGCTGCTCTCCGACTGGGCCACTTATGCGATGACCTCCGTCGAGCTGGCTGCCGCCCTCCACGGCGGAGGTTCCTTTTCGGCGATGTTTTCGCTGATCCTGATCGCTTTCGTGCCGACGCAGGTTCCCCTGGGCATTTTCGAGGGGATCCTCTGTGTCGGGGCGCTCAAGTTTGTCCGGAGTCGCAAGCCGGAATTGCTCCGGATGGCGGCGGCGGGAGGTGCGGCATGAAGCGAGCATTGCTGATGCTGATATGCGCCGGATTTCTCCTCGCCGGACCGGCATGCCCGGGTGGCCGCGCCGCCTCCTGGTCCGGCGTCGACGAGACCGTGATCGAGAAATTTGCGGAGCAGGCCGGACGGACGGCCAGCGGGCCGCTGATCAACACCGACCAGGGGGATCTTCTCCTGTTCGTCTTTCTCTTGGCCGGTATAGTCGGGGGGTTCATCGGGGGATACAATTTCCGGATCCTCTTTCCGCCCAGGCGGCGCATTGGAAATAAAAAGGGGGAGTGTCATGGTTCGGCAGGTTCCGTATGACACGGGGCCGGAGTCCAAAGAAATCCCCCTCTTCCGGAGGAAAGGAATGAGGGAAGGGAAAACAGTGGCAGAGACTCATTATGTTTGATCTCTTTTCCGATATCTTCACCTACCGGGACAATGCCCTGACCCGGATCGATCCGAGGACGAAGCTCGTCATCGTCCTTGCCTCGCTTGCTGCCGTCGTGACCGCGGAAGGGATCGCTCTGCCGCTTTTCGTTTTCGGCATTTGTCTCGGGACCGTCGCTGCCCTCAGGATTCCCGCCAAACTCGTGGCCGTTCGCCTGGCCGCACCGCTCTCGATCGTGGCGGTCCTGGTCGTCATCCAGACCTTCGTTACGGGGGTGACGCCCCTTTTCACCATCACCCTCGGGGAGTGGCAGTTGACGGCGAAGGCGGAGGGGCTTCGCCAAGGCGCGCTCCTGGGCTCCCGTGTCCTCGGTGCCGTCTCGGCGGTCTTTCTGCTGAGCGTCGTCACGCCGGCGCACCGGATCTTCCAGGCGCTTCGCTGGTTCAGGATCTCCCGGAACTGGCTGGAGATTGCCGTCCTCATGTACCGTTACATCTTCGTCCTGATGGATCGCGTGGCCGATCTGGCCGCCGCCCAGAGACTTCGCCTGGGATACACGGCGCGGGGCCGCGCCATGAGATCATTCACGGCGCTGGCCGGGGCGACGCTCATCCATTCCCTCGAACAGGCGCAGCGGACGCACGACGCGATGCGGCTGCGCGGCTACCGGGGGGCGATGCCTTTCGGTCCGCTTCCGGCGCTGGGTCGCAGGGACCGGCTGATCATCACCCTTTGTCTGATCGCAATCGCCTCCGCCCGGCTCCTGGAATGGGGGATAAGTGGATGAAGGCGATCGAGGTCACGGGGGTTCACTTCACTTACGACGACGGCACCGAGGCGCTTTCCGGAGTCGATTTCCATGTCTCGGAAGGGGAGTTCGTTGCTGTTCTGGGCTCGAACGGTTCGGGGAAAACGACGCTGATCGGTCTGCTCGTCGGCCTGCTGAGAGCAAAGACGGGCACGATCCGCATCGGGGAGAGGGAGATCGGGAGCCTCTCCTCCGAGGCGCTCTACCAGCGGGTAGGGCTTGTCTTCCAGAATCCGAATGACCAGCTCTTTGCCGCCACCGTGGAGGAGGATGTCGCCTTCGGCCCCCGAAACCTGAACCTCCCGGAGGATGAGGTGCAGGCGCGGGTCACGGAGGCGCTCACGGCCGTCGCGGCCCTTTCCCTGCGTGGACGGGCGATCCACCACCTGAGTTTCGGCGAGCAGAAGCGGGTGTCGCTGGCCGGGGTGATGGCGATGCGCCCCTCCGTCCTGATCCTTGACGAGCCGACGGCGGGGCTCGACCCGGCGGGCGAGGCGCAGATGATGCAGCTTTTGAAAAAACTGAACCGGGAGGAGGGGATGACGGTCATTCTTGCCACCCACTCGGTGGATATGCTGCCCCTGTTCGCGAACCGGATCTACGTCCTCGACCGCGGCCGCGTCCTTCAGGAGGGGCCGTCCGAAGAGATCTTCTGCCACCAGGAGATGATTGATCGGGCGAAACTCCGGCTTCCCTACGTCTCCCGCCTGATGTATGAAATGAAGCGGCACGACGGCGTCCCGATCGACGGCCTGCCTCTGACGATCGGCGAGGCCAGGGCGCAGCTTTTGGAGCTGATTCCGAAGGGGCTGATCATCCCCGGGATGGAGGAGCAAAAAACATGAGCGCCCTGCGAACCGGATACACGACGGGGAGCTGCGCGGCGGCGGCGGCGAAGGCGGCGGTCCGGCTGCTCGCGGGTGGCCGGACGGATGGGCACTCGGAGATCCCCCTTCCCGGCGGGGCGAGGATCGATGTTCCGCTTGTCTATGCCCGCCTTACGGAAAACGGTGCCG
>JAKAFS010000200.1 GCA_021817825.1 Deltaproteobacteria bacterium
CCGGTACCTGGGGGGCCGCGGGGTGATTGAAGAAAGACCGGCGCCGCATGACGAAGCGATGCCGCCGGCAGGGACGGGTTATCCTCCCCCGACGGCCATCAGGAATGAGATACCGCTCTTGTCCGTTGCTGAGCGGTTCAGCGGCTTTCCTCTGGTGGAACTGCCGCTGTCCGCGGAAACCGCCGCCCGGGAGGCGGACCGCTGCCTGAAATGCGACCTTCCCATTGTGGCCGAGGCGGCGAAATGCCGCTCCTGTTTCATCTGCCAGCTGGTCTGCTCGCTGCGATTCGAAGGCGCCTTCGATACATCGAAGGCCGCCATCAGTCTCCTGCCGGTCAAGTCCGTCGGCGAGGGGGAGATCCGGATCTCCTTTGCTGATCAATGCGACGGCTGCGGCCTGTGCGTTCGATATTGTCCCTTCGGCGCTTTGACGCGGGGAGCTTCAGGCCGGTGCAAAGAGCGATAACCGGGCGGGAAAGACGAAGCTTCACGCCCGACAACATAATAAAGAGGCGGAGCCAGAAAGGAGGCATTTGCCGTGTCAGCAAACGCGATTTGCGGCTATGCCGGTAAGATACTCAGGGTGGATCTCACCAACGAGCGGATCACCGAGGAAGTGTGGGATGAGGCCACTCTCAGAAAGTGGGTGGGCGGGGTCGGCTTTGGGGCCAAGGTCCTCTATGAGGAGGTCCCTCCGGGAGTCCGGTGGAACGACCCGGCCAACCGCCTCATCGTCGCCAGCGGACCCTTCGGGGGCACGATGGTGGGGGGCTCGGCCAACATCTCCTTCAGCACGAAAGGCTGCCTGACCAACGGCGCCACGTCGACCCAGGCGAACGGCTTCATGGGGGCCTTCATGAAATCCTCCGGGGCGGATGCGGTCATCTTCGAGGGGATAGCCGGCCGGTGGGTTTATCTTTACATTCACGACGGCACCGCCGAACTGAGGGATGCCCGGCATCTGCTCGGCAAGAACACATGGGAAACCGAGGATGAGATCAAGGCCGAGCTGGGGTATGCCGATCGGCAGATGAGTGTCTTCTGCATCGGTCCGGCCGGAGAGAACCTGGTGAAATACGCCGGTATTTTTGGCGACAAGGACCACTGCGCCGGCCACAACGGGATCGGCGCCGTGATGGGGGTGAAAAAACTCAAGGCCTTCTGCGCCCCGCTGGGTCGGACTCCCGTCAAAGTCGCAGCGCCGAAGAAGCTGTTGCCGTCCATCGAGGCGATTTGGCGTGATGTGCAGAAAGATCCGGGAGGAAAGAGGATTTTCGACTTCGGGACCGCCGGCAGTTATGAGACCGGCGAGCAGCGCGTGGCGGCGGGGACGCTGCCGGTCAAGAACTACCTGACCAATCTGTATCCCGAAGCCCGGCTGATGACCTGCCAATATGTCCGGGAGCGCTGGAGCGCCACGCCGAAGCCATGCTGGGCTTGCGGATCGCACCATTGTCATATGATCACCATCACCGACGGCCCTTACAAAGGATTAAAGGTGGAGGAGCCGGAATATGAGATGTTCGCCGCCTGGGGACCGCTTGTCGGAAATACCGATCCGGCGGAAACCCTGGTGATCTCGAACCTTCTGACGTTGCTGGGGCTGGAAGGGAACGAGGCCGGCTTTATCACCTCCATGGTGATCGAACTTTACGAGAAGGGCGTTCTTACGAAAGAGGATACGGGGGGGCTGGAGCTCAAATGGGGCAACATCGGGGCGATGCGGACCTTGCTGGAGCGGATCACCCGCCGCGAGGGCGCCTTTGCCGACATGCTGGCCGAGGGGATCAGGCATGCCGCGGAGACCCTGGGAGAAGAGGCCAAAAATTGCGCCGTTTACACGATGAAGGGGCATGCCCCGCGGGGGCATGACCACCGGGCCTTCTGGCGGGAGATGTTCGACACGGCGACTTCCGATGTCGGGACCTACTCCTCGAGCTACCTGGGACCCCCGGATCCCGACACGCACAGCTTAAAGGACCGGTTTTCCCCCGAGGAGGTGTCCACCCACATCGCCAAGACCAAGGGCAGACGCCAGTTTGAGGACGCGCTGGGCGTATGTTCCTTCTGCGTTCGGGCGCCTATGCGCTTCCTGCTGGAGGCATTCAACTCCATCACCGGATGGGATTTCACGGTCAAGGAGGCTCAGGATGTCGGCCTCAGAGTGGCCAACCTGATGCGTGCCTTCAATCTTCGGCACGGTGTGGGCGCGGATCTCGAGACGCCCTCCCCGCGCTGGGGCTCCACCCCCGTCGACGGTCCGGCGAAGGGCATCAGCATCGCGCCACACTGGGACGCAATGCTGGACACCTACTATCGCCTGATGGGTTGGGACAGGCAAACCGGGAAGCCGCTTCCGGAAACGCTGAGGGCCCTGGAACTGGATTCCGTCGTCGCCGACCTCTGGAGAGATACCAAGGTGTAACCGGTTCCGACCCCCATTCAACGCCTCATGAGGCGCGTCGTGCTGGCCGCGACGCCATTGCCCGAGCGGGTGCGCGGCGTTGTCGTGCGTCGCGAGGACCAGAACATGTTCGACGGCATGGCCTCGCGCGACAAGGATCCGCGCGCGAGTCTGCACCTCCAGGA
>JAKAFS010000102.1 GCA_021817825.1 Deltaproteobacteria bacterium
TGCTGGACCTGCTGCTTTCGGAAGAGATTACGGTGGCCGAATTTCCTCCGGCCTACCTGAAGGAGCTTTTGCCCTTTCTTGCGCCCCACCCCTTCCGGACCCTGCGGCGGCTCATCTCCGGCGGCGATGTCCTCACCTCCCGGCTGGCCCGCGACATCGTGAAATCGCTGCCCGCCGATGCCCGGCTCCTGAATTTTTACGGGCCCACCGAGGCGACCATGGCGGCCACCGTTTACACCGTGGCCGGAAACCTGGAACGCTACGATGCCCGGCTGAGCCTGCCCATCGGCAGGCCCCTGCCCAATACGCGCGTCCATATCCTGGATGACCGCCTCCGGCCTTTGCCCATCGGCATTTCCGGTGAACTGTGCATCGCCGGCGACCGCCTGGCCCAGGGTTATCTGAACCGGGAAGCCCTGACGGAAGAGAAATTCGTCCAGACCGCGCCGCTGGGAACGGCGGAGCGCCTTTACCGAACCGGAGACCGGGCGCGCTGGCTGCCCGACGGAAATATAGAGTTTTTGGGGCGCCTGGATCGTCAGGTGCAATTGCGCGGTTATCGCATCGAACTCGGGGAAATCGAACGGACCCTGCAAAGGCATCCGGAGATCCGCGACGCCTTCGTCCTCAAGCGCGGCGAGGACCGGGGGGAGTGCCTGACGGCCTTTGTCGTGGCGAGCAGTCCGGGCGCCGTCGATGGGCGGACTTTGTACGAATGGCTCAGGGGATCTCTTCCGGACTACATGATTCCCGCGACCTTCACCTTCCTCGACGTCCTGCCGAGGAACGCCGAGGGCAAGGTGGATGCGCAGGCGCTCGTCCCCCCCATCGAGAGTGAGACCCTCTGCCTTCACGATGCACCGCTGGACGCCGTCGAATGGGATCTGTGGCAGATGTGGCAGAAGATATTGAAAACGCCCCAGATCGGCAGAAACGATGTCTTCTTCCAGATCGGCGGCAATTCCCTGAGTGCCATCCAGGTCATGGTCGAGGTGAAGAACAAATACGGCGTGGACTTGCCGCTGCCCCTTCTGTTGCAGTCGCCCACCATTGCGGTCCTTGCCGATTTCCTGCGCAGCGCCGGCGGGCCGCTCCGCCCTTCCTGCGTCGTTCCCCTGAATCCGTCCGGAGGCGAGCCGCCTATCGTGCTGATCCCCGGCCTGGGCGGCAACATTCTGGATCTTTACGAATTGTCCGCCCACCTGGACAGACGGTTCCCCTGCTACGGCTTGCAGCATCCCGGGGAGGAAGAAAAAAGGGGGATCAATGGGAGCATCGAAACGCTGGCCGGCCATTACTTGCAGGAGCTGGAGACCGTGCTCTCGCTGGATAGCTGCATCCTTGTGGGGCATTCCTTCGGGGGCTACGTCGCTTACGAGCTGGCGCGCCTCCTGGAACGCCGCGCCCGACCGCCGCAGGCCCTTATTCTCCTGGATGTCGTCGCTCCTCAGGGAGATCCCGCCGATCGCAACCTCTCCTTGACCGACCGGGACTTGCTTCGCCTGACCGTCGGCAGCCTGCTGGGAAGCCGGCCGGACGCCGGAGGGGAAAATCGGGAAGACGCCGGAGGTTCTGAAGACGCCTACGAAAAGGCCTTAGAGGTCCTGAAGTCGGCGAATCGTCTGCCCCGCAGCCTGTCCGTCGATGGATTTCGCCAATCCATCGAGACGATCGCCCGGCGGGCGGACGCCTTCTCCCGGTACCGTCCCCCTTTCCCCATCGATACGGCCATCACGCTTTACCGGGCAGCGGAAATCGACGCCAGCCAGGAATTTACCCAGGAAGACGGCAATTGGGCCGGGTTTACGGGCCGGTCATTCACGCTGCAATGGGTGCCGGGGAATCATTTCACGATGATCAAGGGCGGCCAGGCCGGCGAACTTGCCGAACGGATCAGCCGCAACATTCTCCGCATTGATGAGGCGAAAAGCGGGACATAGGCCGTTTGCCCCTCTCAAGCATGAAGCATGCGTCCGCGGCCGTCTTCAGGCAAGATGCTTCCCGAACCACCCTACGGCGGCATCGGCGGCCCGGGAGAACCAGGGTTCGACACCGTACAGATCGAAGTGGCGGCAGGGCAGCATGAGCAGCTCTTTGGGCTCCCCGGCCCGCTCGAAGGCCTCGGCCACAAGCGGGGCCGGAATCAGGGAATCCTGCTCGGCCCCGACGATCAGCAGGGGCGTCGGGGCGATGAACTGGATATAACGCGTCGGGTCGAACTCGCGGATCTTCTCCAGCGACTCGACGGTCACCCCGTTTCGCCACGTCGGGGCGTCCTGGCCCAGCGCCGTAAGCGCCTCGTAGGATTCCTGCCCCGACAGGACGCTCGGTTCCCCCTCCGGCGCCACCACTTTCAGGGTGCCGACCGCGCCCGTTCGGTAACGGGCGATGCGGTCCTGCAATAAAAACCGGGCAAAGGGCTCCTCCTTCCCCGAAGCCCCCGCCCAACAATTTTCATAGTTGAGGACCGACGGCACCTGGGCGACGACGGCCTTGACGCGCTGATCGAAGACGGACAGGTGCAGGACGAGGCCGCCGCTGAACGACGTGCCCCAGGCCCCGATCCGCTCCGGATCCACCTGGGAATGACCGGTAAGCCAGGTGAGCGCGTTTCGGTAGTCCTCGATCTGCGCGCAGGGGAACAGTTGGCCGCGGGGTTCGCCCTCGCTCTGCCCGAAATAGCGGTAATCGAAGAGCAGAACCACAAAGCCGGCGGCGGCAAAACGGTCGGCGAAGCGGTCCAGCCCCTGCTCCTTGACGCAGGAAAACCCGTGGGCCATGACAATGGCCGGCGCCTTTTCTCCCTTGGCCAGGTCGTCGGGGACATAGAGCCACGCAGCGCAGCGCAGTTGCCGGCTCAGAAAGGTGACATCATACCGCATAGGGACTACCGCCCTCCTGACAGGGGAAAATCGTCGGGTTGCGTTCTGCGAGGATATCTTCCATCCGGGCTCGCACCGCAGGTTTCCATTCCGGATGGGGCAGAATGTAGAACCGGTCGTCCCGGATCGCCTTGAACACCGAGTCGGCCACCTCTTCGGGGGACGCCCCTTCCGCAAGCGCCCGCGCACAGTGCTCAAACGCGGCCTCAAAGGCGGGATTCGGTTCCGTCGCGACGGGTCCGTTTTGCAGCGCGGCGGGACGATTCCGCCCCGAATCCCCGATTCGGGTTCTGACCCACCCCGGGCAAAGCACGGAGACCTTGACCTTTGCTTCCCGCTGGGCCAATTCATAGAAAAGCTGCTCGGAAAGGGCGACCACGGCATGCTTGGTGACCTGGTAACTGGCCGTGAGCGGGTGATAGGACAGCAAACCCTGAATGGACGCCGTGTTGACGATGTGGCAGTCCGTGTCCTGGGCGAGCATGAGGGGGACAAAAACCCGGGCGCCGTGGATGACCCCCCAGAGGTTGACTCCCAGAATCCACTGCCAATCGTTCAATGTGGTTTCCCAGACCGAGCTGCCGACACCGACGCCGGCATTGTTGCACAAGAGGTGGACGGCGCCGAAAGCGTCCAGCGCCCTTTGGGCCAACGCCTCGACCTCCTCCCCCTTGGCCACATCCGTCGGGACCGCAAGCACGGTGGCCCCTGCCGCTTTCATCTCCGCGGCGGCTTGGCTCAGGGCCCTTTCCTCGACGTCGGCCAGAACGACCTTCATCCCCTCCCCGGCGCAGCGTTCGGCAAGGGTCCTCCCTATGCCGCTGGCGGCGCCGGTCACAACGGCTACTTTCCCTTTGAACTCGCGCATTGCTGGTGTTCCTTTCTTGCCGGGGCAGTTTTGAAAAGCCGATTTTCCGTCCAGAGCATCTCCTCCCTGCGGTCGAGAAAAAATAACAGATGTGGCATGCCTTATCAAGAAAATGGTCGCCTTCCCCCAAGGACTGAAGTGGACGGCGAACGCGCCCGCAGGGGTCTAACGATTGACAAGCAGGACCCTTTCGTGGGAAAAGATTGACAGGACAGGGCTAAAAAGTGCATAAGGCACGTTTTTTGAGCATGGGGCAATGCATTGCGGATCATGGGAATCGATTATGGCGAGCGGCGGATCGGGGTCGCCCTCTGCGACGAGTTGGGGATGACCGCCCAGGGGGTGGCGACGCTCTACCGCAAGAACCGCGAGGCGGACCTTGCTGCGATCGCCGCCCTGGTCGAGCGCTTTGCAGTCGAACGGATCGTGATCGGCTACCCGCTTCGGCTCGACGGCAGCGAGGGCATCCAGTGCGAAAAGATCAACCGGTTCAGTCGCCGTCTCGGGGCCCGAACCCAGGTTCCCGTCCTCCGCTGGGACGAAACGCTCTCCACCAAGGAGGCGGAAGAGGTGCTCCGCCGGCAAGGCGTCCGCCCGGAAAAGCAGCGGGAAGTCGTCGACCGCGTCGCCGCAGCCATCATCCTCCAGGGATATCTCGATGCGCTGGCCCGGGGGGACAAGGCGGACGACGCCCGGAAAGAGATCGATGCCGACCATTAAAAGGATAGTCAAAGCGGCCGGCGGGCGCCGGCGGAAAGCAGGCCTGTTGCTCGGGGTGATCTTTCTTTTGACCGTCCTCGCCTTCTGGCGTTATGCCGTCTCGCCCGTCAATCCGTCCTTGGCCGATCCGGCCGTCGATGTCCTCATCCCTAAAGGTTCGGGATTCTTTCGGATCACGGAAATTCTCGACGACGCCGGCCTGGTCGAAAACCGTCCTTTTTTTTGGTTGCTGGCCCTCGAAAAAAGCGCGGTCCGCCACATCCGGGCGGGTGAATACGAATTCACCGGCGCCATGTCGCCCGCCGCGATCATGACCAAACTGGTCAAAGGGGAGATCAAGTCCTATACGGTGACCCTGCCCGAAGATATCACGATCGGCGAGACGGCCGACCGGCTGGCCGCCTTTAAACTCATCGATGAAGAAGAATTCCTGGCCCTGGCCAGGGACAGAGTCTTTCTGAAATCTCTCGGCATCGAAGCGGACAGCGCCGAAGGCTATCTTTTTCCTGATACCTACACCCTCGACCGCTCGCTGTCGACCAGGGAAATCTTCCGCATCCTCGTGAAACAATTCTGGAAGAAGATCACGCCCGAGATGGTCAGACGCGCCGAGGCGATGGGACTGACCCTCCACGAATGGGTGACCCTCGCCTCGATGATCGGCAAAGAATCGGGCAATCGGGAAGAAAAACCGCTGATCTCGGCCGTCTTCCACAATCGTCTGAAGTTGAAGATGAAACTGCAAAGCGATCCCACTGCCGTGTATGGTCTCGAACAGAACGGCGCTCCGGTCAAGACCGTCCTGCGCAGCCATCTGGCCGCAGACAGACCCTACAACACCTACCGGATCGCAGGGTTACCGCCGGGTCCGATCGCCAATCCCGGCATCGATTCCCTCCAGGCGGCCCTCTCTCCGGCCCCCGTCGCCTACCTTTATTTTGTGGCAACGAACAATGGGGGCCACCATTTCTCCGACAATCTCGCCGCCCACAACCGGGCAGTCTCAAAATACCGCCTTAAAACATTAAATTAACGAACAAAAAAAGTAAAAAAATTTCTTGACAAAGCAATTTTCCTCCTCTATCTTGACCCTCAAGTGGAGCAAAGTGGATGATGGTGGAGGAAATTCCCAAAATGTCCGTCTTTCGGGGCCAATATTACCACAGCATTGACGACAAAGGCAGGGTCATCTTCCCCTCCCGGCTCCGGGAAGTATTTACTGAAAAAAACGACAACCGGCTCGTGATCACCAACTGGGACGGCTATCTGATGGTCTTCCCCTACGACGAGTGGCGGGTGATCGAGGAGAAAGTGTCCCACCAGTCCCTCCTCAGGAAAGAGGTCCGGGCCTTTCAACGGTTCTTCATGTCCGGCGCCGTCGATTGCACGCTGGACGGTCAGGGACGGATACTCATTCCGCCCAATCTCCGAGAATTCGCCAAACTGGAAAAAGACATCGTTCTGGCCGGCATGGTCAAGGTTATCGAAATCTGGAGCAAGGACCGGTTCGAAGCGGAAATGAAGAAGAGCAGCGATAGTTTGGACGGCTTCAGCGATTATATGGCGGATTTGGGAATATAACGGGTCTTTAAAGAAATGGATGTCTTCCACAGGTCGGTCATGGTCCGGGAGGTCATCGCCTCCCTTTGCTGCCGGGCGGGCGCCCTCTATCTGGACGGGACCGTGGGAGGCGGAGGGCATGCCGAAGCGATCCTGGAGAAGACCGCGCCGGACGGCCGCCTGATCGGCATCGATGCCGACGCCGAGGCCCTGGAGGAAGCGGAAAAACGGCTGGCCCCTTTCGGGAGCAGAAAAACCCTGGTGCAGGGCAATTTCGCCGATCTGTCAGAGATCCTGAACGCCCAGGGAATCGGAAAAGTGGACGGGATTCTCCTCGACTTGGGGGTTTCCTCTCACCAGTTGGATACGGCGGACCGGGGTTTCAGCTTCAGCCAGGAGGCCCCCCTGGACATGCGGATGGACGGCAGACGGGGAAGCGGAGCGGCCGATCTCGTAAACACCCTTTCCGAAACGGAGTTGGCAAGGATCATCTGGGAGTACGGCGAGGAACGGATGGCAAAACGGATCGCCAGGGCCATTTGCACGGCCCGAACCCTTTCCCCTATCGGGACGACGGCCGAACTGGCCGCTCTGGTGCTCCGGGCGGTTCCCCCTACGGCCGAGCGACGGCGGATTCACCCGGCGACCCGGACCTTCCAGGCCCTGCGCATCGCCGTCAACGACGAGTTGGGGTCCCTGCAGCGGGCGTTGGCTGCCGGGGTAGAGCGGCTGACGCCGGGAGGGCGCTTCAGCATCATCTCCTTCCATTCGCTGGAAGACCGGATGGTCAAAGACGCCTTCCGGAGCGGGGGAAAAGGGTGCCATTGCCCGCCCGACCTTCCCGTCTGCGTCTGCCAGGGAAAGGCGACGCTGAAGGTCCTGACCCGGAAACCCGTCCTGCCCGGCGAAGCGGAGATCAGTGAAAACCCGCGGGCCAGAAGCGCCAAGCTCAGAACAGCGGAGAGGATTTGACCATGCAGGCTGTAGAAGTTCTCAAGCAGACCGTTCGAACGCGGGAAAAAACATCCGACGATGTGGGCTACTCCACCTGGATTTTTATGGCCTCGGTCTTGATGGCGGTGGCCCTCCTCTACGTCTGGAGCCACATTCACATGACCGAGTTGGAGTACCAGATTGCCCGGGAACTGAGCAGCCGGGAGCAGCTCGTGGAAGAGCAGACGAAATTGAAGGTGGACCTGGCCACGCTGAAATCACCGGGCCGCATCGAGACCATCGCCCGGGAAAAACTACAGATGACCTATCCGGGAAGGGAACAGGTGATTCTGATCAAATGAACGGCGAATCCCGAAAATGGATGAAATTCAGGATTGCCACGCTGCTGGCCTTCTTTCTGGTGTTGTTCGTCGCCCTCGGTTCGCGGGCCTTTCAGCTCCAGATCCTTTCCAGCAAGGCGCTGAAGGATCTCGCCGCAAAGCAGCACACCCAGACCCTCCAACTGCAACCGGACCGGGGGGTCATCTTCGACCGGAATGGAGAGAAGATGGCCGCCAGCATCATGGCCGATTCCGTCTGCGCCGACCCCTCCAAGATCGGGAATCCCGCGCAGGTCGCCGGAACCCTCGCTTCCATCCTCCATGTCGATAAAGCGCTGATCCAAAAACGGCTGTCCACGGAGAAAAATTTCTGCTGGGTCGCCCGGCGGATCGACCCGGAGCAGGCCGCTCTCGTTCAGGAACAGGAGATCGAGGGGATCTTCCTCATCAAAGAGCCGAAACGCTTCTACCCCAACGGCGAGCTGGCCGGTCATCTGATCGGATTCGTCGGCCTGGACGCCTCGGGTCTCGAGGGTCTGGAGCTGAAGTACGACAGGATCCTCAAGGGCACCCCCGAGAAACTTTTCTGGACCCGGGATGCCAAAGGGAAGCGGCTTTATCCGCGGGTCGAAAAGATCGAAGGCGTCTCCAAGGAGAGCTACAACCTCGTCCTGACGATCGACAACCGCATCCAGCACCTGGTCGAATCACACTTAAAAGCGGCCGTGAAGGACAAGGGGGCCAAGGGGGGCTTTGCCATCGTCATGGACCCCCGGACCGGCGAAGTGCTCGCCCTGGCCAACGAAATGGGTTTCGACCCCAACAACTTATCCTCCCTCGATCCCGCCCTGGGGAAAAACAAGGCGATCACCGACTGTTTCGATCCCGGCTCGACCTTCAAACCCTTCCTGGTCGCCGCCGCCCTCGAAGAAGGCGTGGTCAAGGAAACGGACAAGTTTTTCTGCGAAAACGGCAACTACGCCATTGCCGACCGGGTGATCCATGAGGCGCAAAACAAGCGACACGCCTCTCTCACCTTGCAGGAGATCCTCAAATACTCGAGCAACATCGGTTCAGTCAAAGTGCAGGAAAAACTCGGCAAGGAAAAGTTCTACGAATACATCCGCAATTTCGGCTTCGGAGCCAAGACGGGAATCGATCTCCCGGGCGAGGTGAGCGGCCTGCTGAGACCGGTGGAAAAATGGTCGCGGGTCGATGCGGCCACGATCGCTTTCGGCCAGGGGATCTCGGTCACGGCCATCCAAATGATCACGGCCCTCTCGGCCATCGCCAACCAGGGCGTCCTGATGAAGCCCTATGTCGTCCGGGGACTCATGGACCGGAAGGGAGACCTCGTCCAGGCCTACCATCCCACGGCGGTCCGCCAGGTCGTCTCGCCGGAAACGGCCAAGCGGCTCACCGCCATCCTGACCGAGGTGGTCGGCGCCGAGGACGGCACGGGGAAGAAGGCCCGCATCGTGAATGTCGCCGTGGCCGGCAAGACCGGAACCTCGCAGAAATACGAGGCCAGCCGCCATGCCTATTCCCGAGAACGGGTCAAAACCTCCTTCATGGGATTCTTTCCGGCCGATAACCCGCAGCTGGCCATCCTGGTCATCCTGGACGAACCGCAACGCGACAAGTGGGGCGGCGTCGCCGCCGCCCCGGTTTTCAAGGAGATCGGCGAACAGCTGCTGACCCGCTTCCGAACCAACATCCGCGTCAATCCCGTACCGGTCGAGGAAAAGACCGTCCCCGACGTAAAGCTACGGCTGGTCACCGCCCCGGCCATCCTTCCCCAGGCCGAGCTGGAACCGGCCGATACGGCCCTGGTTCCGGACTTTCGGGGAATGACGATCCGCGAGGTCCTGAAAAAATCCCAGGAGAAGGGGTTGGAGGTGCAGATTGTCGGCAGCGGCTGGGCGACCACGCAAAAACCGGCAGCGGGCACCCGCGCGCCGGACAACCGTCTTTGCACGGTTACCTTCGGCACGGGTTCATGAGAGGCACCGATGCGACTGGCGCAATTGATGGCGGACATCGAAATACTGGCGGTCACGGGCGATCGGGAAGGAGAGGTGGACTCGGTCTGCTACGACTCGCGGCAATGCCGTCCCGGGAGTCTTTTTGTGGCGATCCCGGGTCTCAAAGCCGATGGCCGCGCCTTCATCGCCGACGCCCTCGCCCGCGGCGCCCGCTGCATCGTCCATGAGGGCGACTTTCTCCCCCCCGCAGGCATCACCGCCTTCCGGGTTCGCGACAGTCGGCGTTCCCTGGGCCTTTTGGGGAGAAATTTCTTCGGAAATCCCTCTGCGGCGCTCTGCCTGATCGGCGTCACGGGAACGAACGGCAAAACGACGATCACCTACCTGCTCGAAGCGATCTTCCGGGCCGCAGGACATGCCGTCGGGGTCCTGGGAACGGTCAACTACCGGTACGGCGGACGCCTCTTTCCCGCCCCGAACACCACCCCCGAATCCTTTGAGATGCAGCGTATCCTCCGGGAGATGGTCGATCACGGCGTGACCCACTGCATCGCCGAGGTCTCCTCCCACGCCGTAGACCTGCGACGGGTCGACGACTGCGCCTTCGATCTGGGGATCTTCACCAACCTCACCCAGGACCACCTCGACTACCACGGAACGATGGAAAGCTACTTTCAGGCGAAGCGGCGCTTCTTTTCCGAAGTGCTCCCCCGGGGCGGCAAAGATCGCCGGCACCGGATGGTCATCAACGGCGACGATCCCTGGGGACAGAGAATCCTCCGGGAAATCGAAGGCGGGATCGCCTATGGCCTTAAGCCATCCTGCGCCGCCACCGCCGAGCCCTATCGAATCTCGCTCGACGGCATCGAAGCAACGCTTCACCTCCGGGGAAAGCCGCTGGCCGTCACCTCGCCGCTCATGGGCCTGTTCAATCTCTACAACATTCTGGCGGCGGCCGCCGCCGCGGAGGCCCTGGGGATCCCGGGAGAAGCGATCCGGGACGGGATCGCGGAACTGATTCACGTCCCGGGACGGCTGGAAAAGGTCAGTGCGGCGGGGCAGCCCGCCGTTTTTGTCGATTATGCCCATACCGACGACGCCCTGCGGCGGGTCCTCCAGAATCTCGCCGCCTTCCGCACCGGAAAGCTCATCACCGTCTTCGGCTGCGGCGGAGACCGGGACCGGGGAAAACGGCCGCTCATGGGCGAAGCCGCCGCTTCGCTGAGCGATCTGACCCTCGTCACCTCCGACAATCCGCGCACCGAAGACCCGCTGGCGATCATCGGGGAGATCGAAAGGGGCATCCGAATACCTAAATTTGCAGACCTCACCGATGTCGCCCGGCAACGGGACGAAAAGGGTTATCTGGTGATTCCGGATCGGAAAGAGGCGATTTATACAGCCATGGGTCTGGCCGGGAAGAGCGACATCGTCCTCATCGAGA
>JAKAFS010000022.1 GCA_021817825.1 Deltaproteobacteria bacterium
AGCATGGTCTACTTTGCGGGTCCGCGACAACCGATCGATTTCTACGAGATCGACCCGGTCGTGGAGAAGATCTCGAAAAATCCGGACTATTTTACCTACCTCCGGGACAGCAGGGCAAAATGGCGGATCATCCTCGGCGATGCGCGACTGACGATGGCGAAGGCGCCGGCGAACCACTACGGCATCATCGCCCTGGACGCCTTCAGTTCCGATTCCATCCCGGTTCACCTGCTGACCCGGGAGGCCTTCGTCCTCTACCTGTCGAAGTTGCGGGAAGACGGGGTGCTGCTGGTTCACATCTCGAACAAGTACCTCGATCTTGCGCCGGTCCTGGGGAGGTTGGCGGAAACACTCGGTCTGGCGGCCCGGATCAACGACGACGAGTCCGCGGAAAGGCTCGGCAAATACCAATCGGTCTGGGTGCTCATGGCCCGCAAGGAGGCCGACTTCGGCTCTCTGGCCCGTAAGAAGGCCTGGAAAGGGATCGAAACGAAGGCGACGGTCGGATTATGGACCGACGACTTTTCAAACCTCCTGTCGGTCTTCAATTGGTGAGGTCCCCGATCGGAAAATCCTGCGAAAATGATCCTTTTGTGCAGGCGCGTCAGAGGGGCGGCGATCCGGCGATCTGTTTGACATAGCCGAGGACCAGGTCGATCTCCTCGGCAGTGTTGAAGATGCTGAGACTAAGGCGGACGGTGCCGAGCGGAAAGGCGCCGATCGTCTTGGCGGCCTCGGGGGCGCAGTGCAGACCGGTGCGGCAGGCGACGGCGAAGCGTTGATCGAGAATCGTCCCCAGATCGGCCGGTCGCCAGCCCGCGACATTGAAGGAGACGACGGCCCCCCGCTCCTGCGCGGCTTCCGGGCCGTAGACGGTTAGTGCGGAGATCTTGCGGAGCCCGGCTGCCAAGCGATCCATGAGGAGCGTCTCCTGTTCGCGCACGTTGGCGACGCCCCGGTCGACCAGAAATTCCACCCCCGCCCCGAGCCCGACGATGCCCACCGTGTTGGGCGTTCCGGCCTCGAACCGCTGGGGGAGTTCGGACGGTTGGAGCTCCTCTTCCGAACGGGTGCCGGTGCCGCCCTCCCGGAGCGTCGAAAAATCCTTCATCGCCACCCGTTCGCCGATGCAGAGGCCGCCGGTGCCCGGGGGGCCGAAGAGCCCCTTGTGGCCCGTAAAGGCGAAAAGATCGACAGGAAGCGCTGCCAGATCGATGGGCAGGGTGCCGGCGCTCTGGGCGCCGTCGACGAGGTAGAGGAGGTTGCGCTGCCGCGCCAGAGCGCCGATCGCGGCGACGGGCTCGATTGTCCCGGTCACGTTGGAAACATGGGTCGTGACGATCATCCGCGTTTCGGGACCAATAGCCCGGGCGATCGCGTTGGGATCGATCCACCCCGCCGGCGAAGCGGCAACCTTCGTGACCGTGACGCCGCGTTTCTCCAGGCCCTTCAGAGGCCGCAGCACCGAGTTGTGCTCCACGGAACTGGTGACGACATGGTCCCCGGGGCGAAGCAGCCCTTTCAAGGCCGTATTGAGGGCGTCGGTGGCGTTGCAGGCAAAGGCGATCCGGTTCGGATCGGCGATATTGAAAAGCCGGGCGAGCGCCAGGCGGGTCCGCTCGATCGCCTGCTCGGCAGCCAGGGCCATCCGGTGGCCGGACCGGCCGGGATTGGCCGCCGACAGCCTAAAGAAGCGATCCATTTCCCTGTAGACCGACTCGGGTTTCGGCCAGGTCGTGGCGGCGTTGTCCAGGTAGATCATCCTAGATCCCCACGTATTTGGCGTAAAGGGTCTTGGCTACGGCGACGTCGGTCGTCCCCTGGATGATCGCCCGGGCGTCGGGAAAAATGGTCAACTCATGGTCGTCGGCTTTCAGCCGCAGCAGGAATTCGTTGACGGCGACCTCTCCGATGGGACGCAGCCGCGTTGCCAGTTCGGCAAGGTCGAGGAGGACTGCCGATTTGACCGAGACCTGAACGGCATTGTGGCCGCAGAGGGTCGTCGTGTGGATCCCCTCCCGGGCGGCGAGGTACTCGTAATTTCCCCGGCCGCAGGCGGGACAGCCTTCCGTCCGTTCCGCGATGGCGATCGCATCGAAGCGGTTCTCCCAGAGATCGACGCTGATCAGCCCTTCGTTGCGTCGGCCGCTGCCGGTGATCAGTTTCATCGCCTCGGCGGCTTCGAGTGAGGCAATCGTGGCGACGACGGGGCCCAGGACGCCGGCGGTGTCGCAGGTCGGCGCCGTGCCGGGGGGCGGCATCTCGGCAAAGAGGCAGCGCAGGCAGGGGGTCCTATGGGGAACGATGGTCATGGTCATTCCGCTTGCGCCGATCACCCCGCCGTAGATCCAGGGGATGCCGTTTTTGACGCAGGCGTCGTTGATCAGGTAGCGGGTCTCGAAATTGTCCGTTCCATCCAGGACGACGGAGGCGCCCTGGATCAGGGTCTCGATATTGGCGAAGTGGACATCGGCAACCACGGGCTCGATCTCGACGGCCGAATTGATCCGGCGCAGCTTTTGGGCCGCCGCGACGGCCTTGGGCAGCCCTTGGGCGATGTCCTCTTCGTCGAAGAGGAGTTGGCGCTGGAGATTGTTGAGCTCGATGAAGTCCCGGTCGGCGATGACGAGGCGGCCCACGCCGGCGCGGACGAGGTGGTTGGCGATCACGGTGCCCAGGGCGCCGCAGCCGATGACGACCACTGTGGCTGCCAACAGCTTCCGCTGCCCCGCCTCGCCGATCCCCTGGAAAAGGATCTGGCGTCCATAGCGTTCCAATTCCGCTGCCATTGCTTTTTGCATGATCGTTCACCTGCCTCCCGGGTCGAATCATAGCCCGGCCACAGGGTTCGGATCAATATTTTTTTCTTTTTCTTTTCGGCAGCGGCTTTCGCCTTGACGCATTACAAACGATTCCTATATGTTTATAACAGGGAAGCAGACAACGAGCGAGCCATACTTCATCTTCAAAGAGGAAGATTGATGAATAAAAGGAACGGTTACCGATCGCTTTACCTGCCGGCCTGGACCATCGTGGCCGCCGTCATCATCCTTTTGGCCGTCATCGCAGTTTCCACCTATAGGAACATGAGCCGGGAGACGGGGCGGATGGAGGATTCGCTCCTGCGGGAAGGGTTGGTCATCGTTCGGGCGATCGAGGCCGGTGTTCGGGCGGACGACTCTTTAAAATCCCCTGATGCGGGGCATCTCCAGAAGCTGATCGAAGAGGTTGCCCGTGAGCCGGAGGTCGCCTCCATTGCCATCTTCGATGAGCGGGGCAAGGTCGTGGCGGCCAACCGTCTGCCGCTCCCCGATGGGGAACCGATCCGGGAGGCCGCTTCCCTGCGTCTGCTGCTCAAGGAGAAGGGGGTGATCACCCGTTACCGGCCGAACCAGAATGGCGAGGCGGAGGCTTTCGAAATCATCCTGCCGTTCCGCCCTTATAACTACGATATCCCTTCCCGATTTTCCGATAGCGGCAGTGAGGTCGAGAAAGAGCCTCTGCGCCGCTGGGCAGGGGACAAGATGATCACCCTTGGCCTGAAACTGGCCAGTTTTGAAACGGCCCGCCAACAGGACAGGCACCATACCCTGCTGATGGCCGCCATTCTTCTGGTTTTGGGGACAGGCGCCCTCTTTTTTATTTTTGTCGTCCAGAATTACTATCTCGTGCATCGGACCCTGGGCCGGATGCGAACCTATATGGAGAACGTCGTCGAGAGCATGGCAGACGGCCTTGTCTCCGTCGATCGGGAGGGGCGGATCGTGACCCTGAACCGGCAGGCCGGTGATATCCTCGGCGCCGGTCCCGCGTTCCTGTCGGGAAAGAAAATCAAGGAGATCCTGGGCGAGCAGATCGGCAACCTGCTCTTGACAACCGATGAACAGCCGCTCGTGAGGGTTCGGGAAATCGAGTTTTCCGGGAAGCAAGGGGGCAAGATACCTCTGAGCGTCAGCGTGGCGCCACTCAAAGGCGATGACGGACAAGAAATGGGCGCAGTGCTGCTCATCCGGGACTTGCGGGAGATCCGGGCGCTTCAGGAAAAGGTCGCCCGCGGCGAACGGCTGGCCTCCTTGGGGCGTCTGGCTGCGGGGATGGCCCATGAGATCCGCAATCCCCTGAGTTCCATCCGGGGGTTCGCCCAATATTTCGCAAAACGGTTCAGCGGACAGGCAGAGGAGCAGGGGTATGCTTTGGTAATGGTCAAGGAGGTGGACCGGCTCAACCGAGTGATCACGGACCTGCTGGATTTTGCCCGGCCAAAGGAGCCCCGGAGGGAAGTCTGCCTGCTGGAGTCTATCGCCGAACAGGCCCTGAATCTCCTTGACCAGGATCTGAAGAGCCGCAAGGTCGTTGTGACGAAGCATTATGAAGCCGATCTCCCCACTGTCCTTGCGGACCGCGACCAGATTACCCAGGTCTTTCTCAATCTCCTGCTCAATGCCATGGAATCGATGCCGGAAGGAGGGGAAATCCGGATCGGCATGAGCCGCGTGGATGCTCCTCTCGGCGCAGAAATCTTAATTGCCGACAGGGGTGAGGGGATTCCGGAAGAGGACCTGAATAAGGTGTTTGATCCCTTCTTCAGCCGGAAACGGAAAGGAACGGGTCTGGGACTGGCGATCGTCCATCAGATTGTGACCGGTCATGGAGGGGAGATCGGTGTGGAAAGCCGGCCGGGCGAGGGCACTCGATTCCGGTTCCGCCTGCCGTCGGACCGCAGCCTGAAGAATGGCGAAAAGAAAAGGGCGTGATAGTGCAGGGCGGTGATTTGAACCGGCAGAAGTGCAGGAATAGAGGTTTGGGTATGAATCGAGTAAAGATCCTGATCGTGGACGATGAAGAGAGCCTTCGGATCATGCTGCGGGCCGTGCTGAAGGACGAGGGCTATGGCGTGGCCGAGGCTTCCGACGGCACGGAGGCGCTCCGGGCCGTGGAAAGGGAGGCCTTTGACCTGATCCTGATGGATCTGCGCATGACCAGCATGGACGGCATCGAAGCGCTGATGGAAATCCGGAAGATCAACCCCAACGTGCCCGTTCTGATCATGACCGCTTATGCCTCCGTAAAGACCGCAGTTTCGGCCCTTAAAGCAGGGGCCTTCGACTACCTGACCAAACCCCTGGACATCGAGGAGTTGAAGATCCTGATCGACAAGGCCTTGGAGCACTACCATCTGCGCACCGAAAACCTGGTCCTCAAGGAGCGGCTGGGCGACCGCTTCGACTTTTCCCGGATCATCGGCCGGAGCGCCCCCATGAAGGCTCTCCTGGAGACGCTCGCCATGGTGGCGCCCACAGATGCCACCGTGCTCATCATGGGCGAAAGCGGCACCGGCAAGGAGGTGGTCGCCAACGCCATCCATCACAACAGCCCCCGGGCTCCGCAGCCCTTCATCAAGGTTTCCTGCGCCGCCCTTCCGGAGACGCTCCTGGAGAGCGAACTCTTCGGACATGAGAAGGGGGCCTTCACCGGCGCCGTGGCCCGCCGCGAGGGGCGCTTCCAGATGGCCCACGGAGGCACTATCTTCCTCGACGAGGTGGGGGAGATGAGCCAGGCGACGCAGACCAAGCTGCTGCGGGTCCTCCAGGAGAGGGAATTCGAGCCCTTGGGAGGTGCACGCACGATCCAAGTGGATATCCGGGTGATTGCTGCGACGAACCGTGATTTGGAGGCACAGGTGAAGAAAGGACGCTTTCGGGAGGACCTTTACTACCGTCTCAACGTGGTTCCGCTGACGGTGCCTCCCCTCCGGGAGCGCCGGGAAGACATTCCCCTCTTGGCGGACCACTTCCTGTCCCTCTTCCGGGAGAAGAACCGCAAAACCATCAAGGCCCTCTCGGGAAAGGCGCTGGACCTGCTTGTCCGCTACGATTGGCCCGGGAACGTCCGGGAACTGGAGAATTGCATCGAGCGGGCGGTCATCCTGGCCCGGGACGAAGTGGTTTTACCGGCTGACCTGCCGTCCCAGGTCTTCATGCAGCCGCAAGAGCCGGGAGGGACGGCGCTCAGCCTCGCTTACGGGACCACGCTCGACGAGATGGAAAAGGCCCTGATCGTCAAAACCCTCGGGGAGACGGGCGGCAACCGCACCCGTACGGCGGAGATCCTCGGCATCAATCGTCGCACCCTCCAGAACAAGCTCAAGCAGTATGCCCTCGACGAAACGGTAAATCCTTATGCGGATTCACAGACAGCGGAGTCATTGCCTACTGAAAATCTGCCTACCAATTAGCGTTGCTTCCTGCTTCAATCCCTGTAAAAATATCGATAAACTTCAAGGAAGCACTGAAATCGGCCTCCGCAGCCCCGAACGAGGTGAATTCAATGTCCGATCGCGACTACAGCAGCAACCCTGCCCACGACCATGGGCCGCGCTATGTCGATCCGGTATGCGGCATGGGCACCGCGGATGAAAAGGCCTTCCTCCGTCATGAGCATGGGGGAAAGCCCTATTACTTCTGTAGCGAACGTTGCCGGGAGAAATTCAAAGCCGATCCCGAACGCTTCATCGGCGACAGGGCCGGAGAAGGACCGGCTCCGGCGGAAGCTCCCGACCGGAGCCGCATCTACACCTGCCCGATGCACCCGGAGGTAAGGCAAGCGGGTCCGGGGACCTGTCCCAAGTGCGGCATGGCGTTGGAACCCCGCAGCGTCGCTTCGGGAGGGGAAGAGGAAATCCCGGAGTACCGGGAGATGCGGAAACGGTTCATTGTCGGGGCCGTCCTCAGCGTGCCGCTCCTTCTCATTGCCATGCGGGGCATGCTCCCCGGCGGTTTTCCGATCGAGCGGTTCGTCCCTCCCCGGACCCTGGGTTGGCTGGAATTGCTCCTGGCGACCCCGGTCGTGCTCTGGGGCGGCTGGCCCTTCTTTGTCCGCGGCGTGCAGTCCGTGGTGAACAGAAGCCTCAACATGTTCACCCTCATCGGCTTGGGCGTTTCGGTGGCCTATCTCTACAGCCTGACCGCGGTTCTCTTTCCCGGCGTTTTTCCCGCCGCCATGCGGAGCGCGGAAGGCACGGTCGGCGGATACTTCGAAGCGGCGGCGGTCATCGTGACCCTGATCCTGCAGGGTCAGGTCATGGAACTCGGCGCACGCAGCCGGACCGGGGCCGCCATCCGGGCGCTGCTGGGCCTCGCGCCCAAGACGGCGCGCAGGATCGGCGACGACGGCGACATGGATATCCCGCTGGAACATATCCGGAAGGGCGACCGGCTGCGGATCAGGCCCGGGGAGAAGGTGCCGGTCGACGGCGTGGTCATCGAAGGGACGAGTGCGGTGGACGAGTCCATGATCTCCGGCGAACCGATTCCGGTACGGAAGAAGGCGGGCGATCGGGTGATCGGCGCGACGGTTAACGCGCACGGCTCCCTGGTCATCGAGGCCGAGAAGGTGGGGGCGGAAACGCTTCTGGCGCAGATTGTCCGGATGGTGGCCCAGGCCCAGCGCAGCCGGGCGCCGATCCAGAAGTTGGCCGACATCGTTTCCGGCGCCTTCGTCCCGGCGGTGATCGCCGTCGCCGTCATTGCCTTCGGGGTCTGGTTTGGGCTGGGTCCCGAGCCGCGGCTCGCCTATGCCCTGATTGCGGCGGTTTCCGTTCTGATCATCGCCTGCCCCTGCGCTCTGGGACTGGCCACCCCGATGTCCATCATGGTGGCGAGCGGCAGGGGAGCGGCCATGGGAGTGCTCTTCCGAAACGCCGAGGCAATCGAGATGATGCGCAAGATCGACACCCTGGTGGTCGACAAGACGGGCACCCTGACGCTGGGCAAGCCGCGATTGACCGGGGTGGTTCCTGCGGCGGGCGGCGGGGAGACGGAACTCCTGAAATGGTCGGCAAGCCTGGAGAAGGGAAGCGAGCACCCGCTGGCGGCGGCGATCCTGGAAGGCGCCCTGGCCCGTCAAGTCGCCTTGGCCGATGCAGAAAATTTTATGGCCCATCCCGGCAAGGGGGTGTCCGGGCAGGTGGAGGGTCGTGAGATCCTGCTGGGCAACCATGCGCTGCTGGCTGATTTCGGCATCGATGCCGATGCCCTTCTTCCCCGGGCGCAGGAGATGCGCGCCCAGGGGCAGACGGTCATGTTCGTCGCGGCTGCGGGAAGGGTCGCCGGCCTGGTCGCCGTATCCGATCCCGTCAAGGAGAGCGCGCCCGAGGCTGTCCGGCAACTGCACGATGAAAAGATCCGCATCATCATGCTGACCGGCGACAACAGGACAACGGCCAGTGCGGTTGCCAGGAAACTCGCGATCGACGACGTGGTGGCCGAGGTATTGCCCGACCAGAAGACCGCCGTGGTCAGGAAACTCCAGGACGAGGGGCGCATGGTGGCCATGGCCGGCGACGGGATCAACGACGCCCCGGCCCTGGCCCAAGCCCAGGTGGGGATTGCGATGGGCACCGGTACGGATGTGGCGATGGAGAGCGCCGGCGTTACCCTGGTCAGGGGCGATCTGACCGGGATTGTCCGGGCCCGGAAGCTTTCCCGCGCCGCGATGCGCAACATCAGGCAAAACCTCTTCTGGGCCTTTGCCTACAATGCCCTGGGGGTTCCCGTGGCGGCAGGCGTTCTGTACCCCCACTTCGGCATCCTGCTGAGTCCGATGCTCGCGGCGGCGGCCATGAGTTTCAGTTCCGTCTCCGTGATCGTCAATGCCCTCCGGCTGCGGACGGTAAAGATAGGATAAGTGAATTCGCTGCTGAAAAAATTCCCGCTTTCCCCGCTGGCATGACCTTGGTGAGAAAAAACACCGCACCCGGGGTCGGCTGTTATCCGCTCCAGTCCAATTGAAAATATAAATAATCCCTTTGAATTGCCAATTGTTATGAATTACGGCGACCGAGTCCGGCCTGATGGCATGGTCGTTGCTCTATGGAGGGCAAGGCATTTGAACAAAGGAGCGTCATATGGATCAGAATAGATGCGAGCATTGCGGCACGGAGATCCCGGATGGTGATGGGCCGGTGTGCATCGTCTGCAAAGGTTCATCGGGACGCACGAGATTTGCCCGTCGCTGGTTTGGAATTGCCGGGATTCTTCTGCTTTCACTCGCGGCTGCCGGTCTGCTCGTCTGGCGGGCCCAGGCCGAGGGGTGGGACTTTTCCTGGACGGCCCTGACGGGAAAGCCGGTGGCAACGGTCAATGGGGAGGCGATCCCCCGGGCCGAGTTCCGTGAGCGCCTGCGGGTTACCAGAGGGATGGTCGAGAGGCAATACGGAAAGGGACTTTGGGGCGGCGAGGACGGCAAGGGACTGCTTGCGGAACTGGAGGCCGACGTTCTGGAGAAGATGATCCAGGATCGGCTGGTCAGGCAGGAAGCCAAGCGCCTGAACCTGTCGGTGAGCGATGAACAGGTGAAAGCGGCCATCAACGCGATCGGCCGGGAGGTGTACGGCAGCGAGGAGAGCTTTCAAGCCAGCCTCAAGGAAGAGGGGATCTCTCCCGGATATCTCTTCGGGCATATCCGCAGCCGGTTGCTTCGCCAGGAGGTGGAGAAGGCGAAGCTCGACGAGGCGGTGAACAGTGGTGCGCCCCTGGGCTTCTGGCTGGTCCGGGCCAGGCAGGAGGCCCAAATTTCTCTGAACGGAACTGTCGGTCCTTTCCCCGCACCCGCCCGTAACACGGCATCCTGCTGCGATCCCGGTGGGGCTGCAAGCTCAGGCGGTTGCGGCGGCAGTGGCTCGCCCGGCGGCGAGGTGGCGCCGGAGCTCAGGAACGAGGCGGCTGCGGCGGCTTTGGCCGCCTTTCGCAAGACCTACCCGGCGGGAAAGGCTCCGCAGGCACGGGTCACGGACTACGGATGCCACATCCAGGTGGATATCGAAGAAGGGGGAAAGGTCCTCCGCTCCTACAGCTATCAGGACGGAGCGGTTTCCGAGATTTAACTGATCTTCCAGAAAGAAAGAATAGAAGGAGGTCCCATGTTTCAAAACGACATTTTGGGCAGCAGGCAGGGCTTATCCAGGGCCAGGGGGCTTGTTTTCGCCGTCTGTCTTATCGGGGCGCTGGCCGGTCCGGCCCTGGCCGCCCCGCAGGCTCCGGGCGGTCAGACGGTCTCCTATCCGACCGACCAGTTCGACAACGGCAAGGCCCGTCATTACGAGTACAAGACAGCCGACGGCGTGACGATCCGGTATTTCATCATGAAGAGCACCGACGGCGTCATCCGGGCGGCCTTCGATGCCTGCGACGTCTGCTGGCGGGAAGGAAAGGGCTACGTCCAGAAGGACGACTTCATGGTTTGCCGCAATTGCGGGAGACGCTTCCTATCGACCAAGATCAATGTCATGACCGGCGGCTGCAATCCCGGCGCCTTGACGAGGAGCCTGGAGGGCGGCAAGGTGGTCATCAAGGTCGAACATCTCCTGGAAGGCAGGAAATACTTTGCCTTGGGCGGAGGCCGGTCATGACCCTGGGGGATATCGCAGTCAGCAACCTGCGGCGCCGGAAGGGAAAGGCCTTTTTCGTCCTGGCGGGTCTGCTCATCGGGGTTTCCACCGTGGTGGCCCTTCTCAGTCTCGTGTCGGCGATGAAAGAGGATATCAGCCACAAGCTGGAGATGTACGGGGCCAATATCCTGATCGTGCCGAAGACGGAGAACCTCTCCCTGACCTACGGGGGCCTGTCCCTCGGCGGGGTTTCCTTCGAGATGCAGGAGATCCGGGAAGAGGAACTGGAAAACATCAAAAAGATCGCGAATGCCAACAACGTGGCTGCCCTGGGTCCCATGGTCTTGGGGCCGGTCACGGTGGCGGGCCGGCGCCTGCTCATGGCCGGAGTGGACTTTCAGGCCTTCCGGATTCTGCGTCCCTGGTGGACCATCAACGGGCAGGAACCGGATGAAGAGGGGGCGGTTCTGGGTTCGGAGGCGGCCCGCCTGCTGGGGCTCGCCGCGGGCGATGGCCTGAAAGTCAACGGCAGGGAAATCCCGGTGACCGGGGTACTGGAGTCCACGGGATCACAGGATGACGGCCTCATTTTCGCACCGCTCGCCATGACCCAGGAACTGCTCGGCAAAAAGGGCCGGATCTCCATGGCGGAAGTCGCCGCCCTCTGCTCCGGCTGCCCGATCCCGGAGATGGTCAAGCAGATCTCCGAGGTGCTGCCCGGGGCCAATGTGATGGCCATCCAGCAGGTCGTGAAGGGGCGCATGGAAACGCTCAACCAGTTCGAAAAATTCTCCTATGGCGTCTCGGCCCTGGTCCTGCTCGTGGGGAGCCTGATGGTCCTTACGACGATGATGGGCAGCGTCCGGGAGCGGACGGTCGAAATCGGCATCTTCAGCGCCATGGGTTTCCGGGGGAGGCACGTGATCCGGATCATCCTCATGGAGGCGGCCATCATCTCGGGTCTGGCGGGCCTCCTCGGATACGGGATCGGCTTTGGGGCGACCAAACTGCTGATTCCCTTTTTCACCGAAGGTCACGGGGCGCATGTCCCCTTCGATCCGCTGATGGCCGCCGGGGCGCTGCTGCTCTCCCTGTTCGTCGGTCTTCTGGCCAGCAGCTACCCGGCCCTGGCGGCGTCGCGGCTGGATCCGAACGAGGCCCTGCGGGCACTATAGGAGACAAGGATGAAACGGATAAAGGCAGAAGGAATTTCCAAGCAATACGGGAAAGGGGAGTCCGCCGTAACGGCCCTCCGGGAGGTCAGCTTTGCGATCGACGCCGGAGAGTTCGTGGCCGTCATGGGGGAATCGGGGTCGGGAAAATCGACGCTCCTTTCCATCGTGGGGACGCTGAACAGCCCGACATCGGGAAAGCTCACGGTGGACGGCACCGACATCTATGCCCTCGGAAAGGATGCCCGGGCCGACTTCCGGCGGGAATCGATCGGCTTCGTCTTTCAGAACTTCAACCTCATTCCCTATCTGACGCTCGCGGAAAACGTGATGCTGCCGCTGGCGATCGTCAAGGCAAGCAGGGCGAAGAAGAAAGAGATGGCCCTGGCGGCCCTGGAGCGGGTCGGCCTCTCGCAGAAGGGCGGAAGGCTTCCCAGCCAGATTTCCGGGGGTGAACAGGAACGGGTGGCCATCGCCCGGGCCATCGTGGGCCGGCCGCCGATCATCCTGGCCGACGAGCCGACGGGCAATCTCGACTCCCGGACGGGCAAGGAGATCATGGGGCTGATCGGCGCCCTGAACGACGAGGGAATGACCATCGTCATGGTGACCCATAATGCGGAGTATGCCGAGCATGCCCGCCGGGTGCTCCGGGTGGCCGACGGCGTTCTTGCCTAGCCGCATGGTACGGGGCGAGAAGGGAGAACCCCTCGGGCTTATCCCGGATAGGAAAGGGAACCTCGGAAAGGAGGAACCGAAGAAGATGAAGTCGCTGTTGATGGCGTCGATTGTCGCGGCCATGCTCATTTCGGCCGGCTCCGTGCAGGCCCTCCCGCAGGAAGGGAAGGCCGGGGAAGCGGACCTGGAAGGCGTTGGCGCCATTCAGGCCGTGGCCATGGCCAACGAGTGGCGCTGGTCCCAAAAAGGAATGAAGAATGTGGTGACGCCCCAGGATGTGATCTTCCAGTTTTCCGACGGGAAGGTCCGAAACGTCCCGCTCCCCAAAGAGAAGATGCTGGTCGCAATCGCCCCCTACATCAAGGAAACCCATCCCTGTGCGACCCATACCTTTTCCTCCTGCCAGGGGGAGATGGCCGGGCAGACCTTCCGGGTGAAAGGGATCGATCCGGAGGGGAACGTGCTGGCCGACCAGGACGTCACTACCCTGAAGAACGGTTTTTTCGAACTCTGGCTGCCCAGGGAGCGGAAGATTGTACTGAATGTCACGCAGGGGGCGCTGGCGGCCGAAGGCGAGATCGAGACTTTCGGGAGCAGCAAGACCTGTGTCACCACGCTACAGTTGCGGTAAAGAGAGCGGGGCCCGGGGCAGCGCCCCGGGGCTGAGCGAAGAGGCGCTGCCGGGCCCGGCATGGTTTGAACAACGCCTGCAAGAACAGGAAAGGGTTGAGGACAATGGCAGTGAAGAAATGGTTTGTGGTTTTCGGTGTTCTGTTTGTTTTCGGCATCGGTGAGGCCCTGGCGCAGCATGGGCACGATCATGGCGCCGCTGCAGCGGCGCCGGCCGGGAATGCGGGGATGATGATGCCGCATCAGATGCCCCTGACGGCCGTTCGGTCTTTGCAGAGCGCGACGGTCGATGGTTTGAAAATCTCAGTGGACATCATGGGGATGGGGATGCACGCGCACATGCAAGAAATGAAGGGGACGCCCCTGCCCGCCACCTTTGACCGGTCGAAGGGTCAGGCGATCATGGTGACGATCGAAGCGGCGGACACCAAGAAAGTCGTCAAAGACGCCGAAGTCACCGTGACGGTGATCGGCCCGAAAGGCGAGACCACGACCGGGAAAGCCCCCTGGTACGGCGACCACTACGGAGCGAGCTTCGGTTCCGATGAGGACGGGACCTACCGGATAGTGGTCGCGGCCGTGAGCAATGGGGTCAAGAGAGAGGCGGAATTCAAACATATCGAATGAGCTCGCTGATTGGTTTGGAGGGAGGATCACCGCCTTCAGTCACATTTTTTATGATTCAATTCGTGAGGTTGCGACAGGTTGACTTTCTGATGGACGAACCATATCTTAATGTAAGTGAAGGTATCGGAAAGAGATCTGAACAGACATTAAGAAGGAGGATGGAAAGATGAAAAGACATGCGTGGATGGTGGTATTGCTGGCACTCTTCGTGGCGGGAACGGCGTTTGCCAAGGAGAGCGTTGTCCAGAAAAAAGCGGGGGATTATTCCGTGGAGATCAAGATGGAAAAGGATCCACCGGTGGTCGGGACGAACCGGTTCGAGATCGCCGTGACGGACAAGGATGGCAAGGCCGTCGCGGATGCCAAGGTGCAGGTGGTCGCCTCGATGCCGGCGATGCCCGGGATGCCGGCCATGGAAAATAAGGCGGACGCCAAACTCGACGGCGGCAAGTACAAGGGAAAGGTCGAGATTTCCATGGGCGGCTCCTGGAACATGTCCGTCCGGATCACGAAGGATGGCAAGACGGCGACGGCCAAGTGGACCGTCGACGCCCGATAGTGCACCTCGGAGTGAGGAAAAGGAGATTCGCGATGCAACGCGTGACGAGATGGCTGCTGGGGGCCCTGGCGGTGGGCATGGTGTTTCTGCTGTCCGCCTGCGGTCGCCACGGATGCCTGGCAGGCGGCTGGGAAGGGGGTTGGGGACCCATGATGTTCCCCTCGGGAGGGATGTTTATGGGAATGACCCTGATCGTCATTTTGGTCGTGGTGGTCATTTGGTGGCTTATCAAGGGCAGCGGCGCCAGGGATAGAGGTGTTCCGTCCAAGGAGACGCCCGGCGAGATCCTCAAACGGCGCTATGCTGCGGGGGAGATCACCAAGGAGCAGTTCGAAACGATGAAGCGGGACCTGGAAAGCTGAGGTGAGGACATGAGGACGATCAGCCAATGGCCAGCAAGGTGGGCGCTGACCGCAGCGCTCTTTGCGGCCCTTTTGGTGCCGGCTGCCCCGGTTTTTGCGGCGGAAACACTGGCGCTCGAACCCTTGATCGCCGAGGCGCTGGCCAACAACCGGGAACTCCGGGCCGCCGAATCCCGGATCGCGGCGGCGGATTTCCGGATCACCCAGGCCTGGGGGTTCCCCGATCCCGTCGTGAGCATCGGTTATCAGAACGAGGGGCTGACCCGGTACAACTATGGTGAGTCGCCGGATGCCCAGTGGATGTATTCGGTGACCCAGGCCTTTCCTTTCTTCGGGAAACGAGAACTAAAGCAGGGAATGGCCAAGGCCGACGCCGAGGGGGCCAGGGCGGCCCATGAGGCCTTGCAGCTTCGGGTGGTCAGCCGGGTCAAGGAGCTCTATTACGATCTGGCCCTGATCCATCGGAACCTGGATCTGGTTGGGGAGCGGACCGCCCTCTTCGCGCGGATCGAGGAGGCGGCGCTCTCCCGCTATGCCTCGGGGACGGCGCCGCAAGCCGACGCCGTCATGGCGCAGACGGAAAAGTACATGCTCCGCGAGCGGGAGGCCATGCTCAGGCAGAAGATTCAGTCGCTGGAAGCCATGCTCAGCCTCACCCTGGGCCGGGAGACGCCGGCCGCCTTCTCCCGGCCGGAGCCAGTCCCCTTTGCACCCTACCTTCCCGACGAGAGGGAACTGGACCGGCGCGCCTATGCCTTCTCTCCGGAGATCAAGAACCGGGAGAGGATGATCGCCGCGGCCGAGGCCAAGGTGGACATGCTCAAGCGGGAATACTATCCCGATTTCATGCTCAAGGGCAGCCTCGCGCAGCGTCCCGGCGAGTATCGCAACATGTGGGGAATCGAGACCGCCGTCAATATCCCCATCTTCTACAAGACGAAACAGGAGCCGGCGGTCCGGGAGGCCCAGGCCGGACTGGAAGGGGCGAAGCACGAAATGGAGGCCCTAAAACTGATGACCGCCTCCGGCATCCGGGACAATCTGGCGATGTTGAGGGCGGCAGAAAATCTGATGGAGTTGTATCGCAATGCCCTGATTCCCAAGGCAGCGCAGGATTTCTCTCTCGCCCTTGCAGGCTATGGAACGGGGAAGAACGATGTCCTGACGGTCATCACCCGTTTGAAATCCTATCTGGATTACGAACTCCTTTACCAGGGGCAGCTCACGGAGCGGGCCAAGGCCGTGGCCAGGATCGAAGCGCTGACGGAACCGGCCCTGCCGGGAAAATGATGGGGAAACGACTATGAAGAAGCGAAGCAGGAGCATCGGGATTGCAGTTGCGGCCGGTATCTTGATCCTTTTGGGGATCGTATTTGCCCTGAATCCCGGCGGGGTGTCGGACGGGATCAGCGAAAAGGTCAAGTCACTTGCCGCAAAGGAGGCCAAACCCGAGACCGGCGGTCACCAGGGTCACGGCGGCGCGCCTCCTGCTCCGTCCCCGGCGGCGGAGTCATCGCCGCCGACCGGCATGCAGACCTCCGAAACGGCGGCGCCGGAGGCCCCGACCGTGGAGATCCCGACGGACAAACAGCCGCTCATCGGCATGAAGAGCGTGGCCGTGGCCGTCCGGGAGCTTCGCCGGACGATCCGCACCGTGGGCCGGGTGGAGTACGACGAGCGAAGGTTAAGGACCGTCAACGCGAAGTTCGAGGGGTGGATCGAGCGGCTCTATGTCGATTACACCGGCCGACCCGTGAGGAAGGGAGAACCTTTGGCCGATCTTTACAGTCCGGAACTCCTGGCGACCCAGAAGGAATACCTCCAACTCCTCAAATGGAGCCGGGAGGCGAAAGCCGATGGCGGCAGCGTGACGGACAAGATGGTGAGTCGCGATGCCGGGGCCCTGGCTGCTGCGGCGCGGGAGCGGCTCAAACTCTGGGATATCTCGGACGAACAGATCCGGAAGATCGGAGAGACGGGCGAGCCGGTCCGGACGCTGACGCTCTACAGCCCCGTCGACGGCCATGTGGTCCAGAAGATGGCGGTCCAGGGGATGCGAGTCATGGCCGGAGAGAAACTCTTCGACGTGGCCGATCTCCAGTCCCTCTGGGTCATCGCCGACATCTACGAGATGGATCTGCCCCAGGTCCGGCCGGGACTGGAGGCGGCGATCGCGCTTGCCGGCGATCCCGGCCGGGTGTATCGCGCCCGGGTCGATTTCATCAGCCCGTCGCTCGCCGGGGACACGCGGACGGCCAAGGCGCGGTTCGTCGTCACCGCTCCCGGGGAGAAGGTCAAACCCCAGATGTACACCGACGTGGAGATCCGGATCGGCCTGGGGCGGAGGCTTTCCGTCCCCGACGACGCGGTGATCGACACGGGCGCCCGGCAGGTGGTTTACGTGGACAAGGGGGACGGCAACTACGAACCGCGGGAGGTGCAGCTCGGACCGCGGACCGAGGGATTCCGGGAGGTGCTTCAGGGTCTCAAGGCAGGTGAAAAGGTGGCCGCCTCGGCCGCTTTCCTGGTCGATTCCGAAGCGCAGCTCCGCGGCGTGCGGCCGCTGAGATAATAGGGGGACAGCTCCCCTATTCCCCCACCCATGACCGGGGCGGGGGAGCGGAATTCCGTAAGGCGCGAATTGATATTTTCCCGGGGTACCCTGACCCCGCAGAGGAGCGCCCGCAACGGCAATTGTCTGAGCGCGAAGCGCGAGTTTTGCCGTTGCAGCGAAGCGAGGAGGCTCAGGGTCGGGGAAAGATCCTGAGCGCCTGGGAATCCGCGATCTCCGCTGCCTCCGGCAGATTTAATAAAGGAATGCCGCGCCGGGGACCTGATGACCCAAGGCAAAGCGGCTCGGGTTGAATGGCTGAAGAGACCTGATGCCCCAAGGTAAGGGACGGAAAGAGCGGGTCCAACGGTTCAAGATCGACATCGGTCGCGAGGGATAATAAAATGATCGCCAAATTGATCGAATTCAGTGCCAAGAATCGCTTCCTCATTTTTTTGCTTATCCTGGGCTCCATCGGCTGGGGCGTGTGGGCGCTGAAGCATACGCCGCTCGACGCCCTGCCCGATCTGAGCGACACCCAGGTGATCATCTACACCGAATGGCCGGGCCGCAGCCCCGACCTGATCGAGGATCAGGTGACCTATCCGATCACCTCGACGCTGCTCGCGGCGCCGAAGGTGCAGGTGGTGCGCGGCTTCTCCTTTCTGGGAAGTTCGTTCATCTACGTCATCTTCGACGAGGGGACGGACATCTACTGGGCCAGGAGCCGGATCCTCGAGTATCTTCAGGCGGTCAAGAACAAGCTTCCTGCCGAGGTCAATCCGACGCTCGGTCCCGACGCCACCAGTCTCGGCTGGGGTTTCTCCTACGCCCTCGTGGACGAGACGGGAAAGTACGATCTCTCCCAGCTCCGTTCGCTCCAGGATTACAACCTGAAGCTCGCGATCGAAAGCGTACCCGGCGTCTCCCAGGTCGCCAGTCTCGGCGGGTTCGTCAAGCAGTACCAGATCACCGTCGATCCGGTCCGCCTTTCGGGCTACAATATCCAGATCCAGAAGGTCATGGAGGCGGTCCGGAAAAGCAACCTCGACGTGGAAGGCCGGGTTCTGGAACTCTCCGGCGTCGAATACATGGTCCGGGGACGCGGCTATGTCAAGAGCATCAAGGATCTGGAGGAGATCTCCGTGGGGGCGGGCCCGAACGGGACGCCGATCTACCTCAAGGACGTGGCCCGGATCCAGCTCGGTCCGGAGATCCGCCGGGGCCTCGCGGACCTGGACGGCCGCGGGGAGGTGACCGCCGGAATCGTGGTCGTCCGGTTCGGCGAAAATGTCCTTTCCGTGATCGAACGGGTCAAGGAACGGTTGAAAAAGGACATCGAGCCGAGCCTCCCCAAGGGGGTGAAGGTGGTCGTCACCTACGATCGCTCCGAGCTGATCGGTCGGGCCGTGGATACCCTGAAGGAGGAGATCCTCAAGCTGACCATCGCCGTCAGCATCGTCTGCATCGTCTTTCTGTTCCATCTCCCCTCGGCGCTGGTCGTGATCCTGACCCTTCCGATCGCGATCCTCATCTCCTTCATCTGCATGTTCTACCTGGGGGTGACCTCGAACATCATGAGCCTCAGCGGGATCGCCATCGCCATCGGGGCCATGGTGGACGCCTCGATCATCATGGTGGAAAACGCCCACAAGAAGTTGGAGGAGTGGGAGGCGGCCGGCCGGCACGGGGATCGGACCCAGGTGGTCATCGATGCGGCCAAGGAGGTGGGACCGTCGCTCTTCTTTTCCCTGCTGGTCATCACCGTGGGCTTCCTGCCCGTGTTCACGCTGGAGGCCCAGGCGGGTCGGCTTTTCAAACCGCTCGCCTACACCAAGACCTTCGCCATGCTCTTCTCCTCCTTTTTGGCCGTGACCCTGACGCCGGTGTTGATGACCCTCTTCATCCGCGGGAAGATCCGGCCCGAAGAGAAGAATCCCATCAGTCATGTTCTCCACCGCCTCTATGAGCCGGTGGCCCGCCTGGCCCTGCGCTTCCGGAAGGGCGTCATCGTCCTGGCCCTGATCATCCTGGCGGCCACGGTCTACCCGTTTATGAAGCTGGGGTCGGAGTTCATGCCGCCCCTCTATGAAGGGACCCTCTTCTACATGCCCGTGACGGTGCCCGCGGCCTCGATCGCCGAGGCGGGAAAATTGCTCGCCCTCCAGGACAAGATCATCAAGGCCGTCCCCGAGGTGGCCCAGGTTTTCGGCAAGGCGGGCCGGGCCGAGACGGCCACGGACCCGGCGCCCCTGGAGATGTTCGAGACGGTGATCAACCTGAAACCGGAGGAAGAGTGGCGGCCGGGGATGACGGTGGAGCAGCTCAAGAACGAACTCAACGACGCCCTTTCCATCCCCGGGGTGTCGAATTCCTTCACCATGCCGATCAAGGCCCGGATCGACATGCTCTCCACCGGGATCCGGACGCCCGTGGGGATCAAGGTGATGGGACCGGACATCGGGGAGATCGAAAAAATCGGTCTGGCCCTCGAAGAGCGGCTGAAGGGCGTCCCGGGGACAAGGAGCGTCTATGCCGAACGGGTGACCACGGGCTATTTCCTCGATGTCGTGGTCCGGCGGGACCGGATTGCCCGCTACGGCCTGACGGTGGAGGACGTCCAGGAACTCGTTTCCTCGGCCATCGGCGGGGAGAATTTGACCACGACGGTGGAGGGACGGGGACGCTATCCCGTCAACGTCCGCTATCCGCGCGAATTGCGCAACGATCCGGAATCGATCCGGCGGATCCTCGTTCCGGTCATGATGCCGGGGACGCCGGCGGCCGCTTCCGGTTCGGCCGGGATGGCGGCCGGCCGGAATATCCTCCAGATTCCCCTGGGGGAACTGGTGGATGTCCGGATCGTCAAGGGGCCGACGGCGATCAAGAGCGAGGAAGGACAGCTGGCCGCCTATGTCTTTATCGATTTCGGGGGAAGGGATTTCGGCGGCTACGTCAACGAGGCCAAGGCCAAGGTGGCGGATCTGAAGATTCCCGAGGGATACCGGCTCACCTGGAGCGGCGAGTACGAGAATCTCGTCCGGACCCACGAGAAGCTCAAGATGGTCATTCCGCTCACGCTTCTGATCATCGTCATCCTGATCTACTTCAACACGAAGTCGGCCACGAAAACCATGATCGTGCTATTGGCCGTTCCTTTCTCCCTGGTCGGATCGTTCTGGTTCCTCTATCTGCTCGGCTACAACATGAGCATCGCCGTCTGGGTGGGGATCATCGCGCTGGCGGGGCTCGACGCGGAGACCGGGGTCGTCATGCTCCTCTATCTCGATCTGGCCTACGACGAGTGGGTGAAAAAAGGCAAGATGAAAACCCTGGCCGATCTCCAGGAGGCCATCATGCACGGGGCGGTGAAGAGGATCCGGCCGAAGATCATGACCGTCTCGGTGATCCTCGCGGGCTTGATCCCGATCATGTTCTCCCACGGCGCCGGCGCCGACGTGATGAAGCGGATCGCCGCCCCCATGGTCGGGGGCGTCATCACCTCCACGATCCTGGAACTGGTCATCTACCCGGCGATCTACCGGATCTGGAAGGGACGGGGGCTGAACCCGGCAGGGAAGTAGGACTTCGGCATCCCCTTGCTGCCGATTCCCGCTCTCCGCTCGGGTCGGGACACGCGTCGCTCGCGGGAAGGACCGTGCGGGGGGCGGCGGTTGCGAGAGGGGAATGAACTATTGGCGATATCCTCGTCACGGGGCCGGAACCCTGGAGCGTCATTTTCGGTCCAGCTCCTTCCGGACCGCCAGCCCCAGCTTCTCCTGGATATAGGGCTTGCGGAGATAGTCGCCCGCCCCCAGGGCCTGGGCTGAAAGGACCCGATCCGTTTCGGAAAAGCCGCTGACGATGAGCGCCTTCTGACCGGGATGGATCTCCAGGATCTTCCGGTAGGTATCCAGGCCGTCCATCCCCGGCTCCATGATCATGTCGAGCACCACCAGATCGAAGGAACGTCCCTTGAGCACTTCCAGGGCCTCCTCGCCGCTTGCGGCCGTGGCGACCTTGTAGTTCAGCCGGCCCAGCATGTTGGCCGCCAGTTCGCGTTGCTCGCCGATGTCGTCCACCACCAGGATCGATTCTTCCCTGCCGACGTATTCCGAAGCGGGAACCGTCGCCGCGGCTGCGGCCGGTGTTTCTCTCGTGACCGGAAAGTAGAGGGTGAAAACAGTTCCCTTGCCCCTCTCGCTTTGGACATCGATGTAGCCCTGGTGATCCTTGACCGTTCCCCAGACCACCGCCAGCCCCAGGCCCGTTCCGCTCCGGCCCATGACCTTTTTGGTATAGAAGGGCTCGAAGATGTGTTTCAGATCCGTATCGGCGATGCCTTCCCCGGTATCGGCGATGGACAGAACGGCGTAATCGCCTTCCCGGACATTGTCGTATCCCTGAACCGGCCGGTCGAGAGTCCGGTTGGCCGTGCCGAGGGTCACCGTTCCGCCGTCGGGCATGGCTTCCAACGCATTGGTCAGGAGGTTCATGACGGTTTTATACAAGTGGGAAGGGGACCCCTTGATGTTCAGGAGGTTCGGGTCCGGAGTGAGTTCGATCCGGACCCGGGGATGGGTGGAACGCAGGGCCTCCCATTCGGGCGTTTTATGAAATTCCTCGATGACCGAGTTGAGGTTGACGACGCTTTCCGAAGGGACGCCCCGCCGGGCCAGGGTCAGCAGATCCTGGACGATGGCCGCGGCCCTGGTGCCGCCCTTCATGATCTTCTCGACGTGGCTCCGAAGACCGCTTTGCGCCGAAAGATCGTCGAGCAGCAGCTCCGCATAGCCGACCAGGATCCCCAGGACATTGTTGAGGTCGTGGGCGACGCCGCCCGCCAGCGTGCCCAGGGCCTCCATCTTTTCCGCCCGCTGGAGCCGTTCCTGCAAACTCTTGCGCTCCTCCTCGGCCCGCTTGCGTTCCGTGATTTCCGTGGCCACGCCGCACATGCCGCGTACCCGGCCGTCGCCGTCCCGGAGGGGAAATTTGATGGAGATAAAGAAGCGCTGGCCGCCGGCGTCTTCCAGGAGCTCCTCTTTTTCCTGAACGGTGCCCGCTTCCATGACCGTCAGATCGTTCAACCGGAATTGCCGACCGACGGGGCCGGGAAACAGATCCTCGTCCGTCTTCCCCAGGGCGGCTTCCCGTTGCAGCCCGGTGACCGTTTCCCATTGACGGTTGATCATCTCGTAGCGCCCTTCCCGATCCTTGACAAAGATGAGCGTCCCGCTGTGTTCGATCAGATCGGACAAAAAACGCCGATTTTCGCGAAGCTTTTCCTCCGTCCGCTTCTGTTCCGTGATATCCTGGATGATGCCGAACACCACGTTCCGATCGCGGTCATATTCGGCGACCGAGTGGATGTCCACCGTCTCTCCCGTATCGGGCCGGCGGATCTTGAACTCCACGTCGTAAGGGCGGCTCTCGGTGATGAGCTCCTGTAGCGCCCGGTCGAGCCGCTCCCGGCACTCCGGAAGCGGGATCTTCTGCACCTCCGGGATGCTCCATTCCGCCTCGTGAAGGCCGTAGATCCGCCGCGCCCCCTCCGAGGCGAAGACCCGCTTGGACCCGAGATCGAATTCCCAGTTGCCGGACCGGGAGATGATCTCCGCCCGGGCCAGACGTTTCCGGGCGAGATCGCGTTCCTCCCGCGCCCTTTTGCGTTCCGTGATGTCCCGGGCGATGGCCTGGAGGCCGCTCACCTTGCCGTCGGCCTCGATCAGCTGCGTATTCTGGCCGACCCAGACGAGCCGACCGTCCTTTCCGACCAAGGGGGGCTCGTAGTAGGTGCTCGGGATCTTCCGGTCCAATTGCTCCCGGTAAAAGGCGATGACGGCGGCGCGGTATTCGGGCTGGACGAAATCCGCCACCTGCCTTCCCGTGATCTCCTCGGCCTTGTATCCCAGGATGGCCTCGACGACGGGATTGATGTAGCGGATTGCCCCCTGGGCATCGGTGACATAGAGAATGTCGCCGGCATTTTGCACCATGTGCCGGTAGCGTTCCTGGGAGATCAGCAATTTCCGCGTCTGTTTCTTCACCTGGCGGCGTAGGAACCAGACCAGGGCGGAAAGGACCGCCAGCAACAAAAAAAGGACGATCAGGGGGAGAAAAAACGCCTTCGATGACTGCCAAAAGGTCTTTCGTTCGTAGATGCCGAACCATTTTTCGTAGAGCTGCCGGTATGTTCCCCTGTTGTTTACCATGTTCAGCCCTTCGTTCAACCGGCCGAGGAGTTCCGCATCGTTCTTTTGCACGGCGAAACAGTAGGCCCTGGTCGGGAGCGGGGTGTCCAGGGCCCTCAGGGAGGGGAGCTGGAGCCGGTTGAGCAGGTAAAGTCCCTGGACCTTCGAGGAGAGCAGTGCGGCATCGTGTCTTCCGGCGGCGAGCAGCTGTAGGGCCTGACGGGGGTTTTCGACGAAGACGAGGCGGTCGGTGAATTTTTGCTCCACGAGGATGTCGTGCATGATGTCCCCCTTTTGCACGATGATCTCCCGGTTTCGCGCCTGTGCGAAGGTTCCGATCGGCGAGCCGTCCCTCACGAAGAGCCCGGCCGAAACCCGGTTGTGGGGGACCGAAAAATCGACGTTCCCGGCGCGGACCGGGGAATAGTACATCCCTGCGATCGCGTCGAGCTTTCCCGCTTCCAGTTGCGCCCGAACCTCGTTCCAGGCGCCGAGCCGGACCTCGACCTGCAGGCCGATCGTCTCTCCGACGGCCCGGATGAGTTCCACATTGAATCCCGTGGGTCTGCCCTGCGCATCGTTGAACTCATAGGGGGGGTAGTCGTTGTCGCCGCCCACGACGATCGCTTGCCGGGGACTTTCCGCAGGTCTCTGGGCCAGGGCCGGTCCGGACGGCAAACCGAGCCAGGATAGGACGAACAGAACGACCGGTACCAGTGGCAGCGGGAATCGGGGTCTTTTCACCATCAGCTCCTTGGGGGCGCAGATGCCTGCCCGGCGAACGATTAAGTTGGGAAACTGCGAAGTTATAATATCTCACAGTTTCGAAGAACTTTCAAATGGTACTGGGGACATGAAAGCCGCAATCCGGTTCTTGACAAATTCTGGTCGGGGTGTATTCTGCTGCCACTGTTGCTCCATGGCAACCGTTAGGGGTGCTCGGGATCGCCGGGCTGAAATGATACCCTGATTACCTGATCTGGTTAATGCCAGCGTAGGGAAACGGTTAGAACCATCAGCGGAGATACCTTTCTTCCGTAGCCGTTTCCCTTTTGGGGGAGACGGTTTTTTTTGTTCATGAAGAAAGGCAAAAAAATGAAAATGAAAGATCCTCTGGTGATTGCCGGCCGCTCCTTCGGGTCGCGGTTGCTTTTGGGTACCGGGAAGTTCCCCTCTCCGGTCGTGATGAAGGAGGCCCTGGACGCCTCGGGGGCGGAGATTGTGACCGTGGCCCTCCGGCGCGTCGATTTCGCAGATGCCCAGGACGGCATCCTGGGCGTCGTGGATGCGAGCCGCTACCTCCTGCTGCCCAACACTTCGGGCGCCCGGGATGCCGAAGAGGCCGTCCGGCTGGCGAGGCTGGCCCGGGCCGCCGGCTGCGAACCCTGGGTCAAGCTCGAGGTGACGCCCGATCCCGCCACCCTCCTGCCCGATCCGATCGAGACGCTCAAGGCCGCGGAAATCCTCGTCCGGGAAGGGTTCATCGTTCTTCCCTACATCAACGCCGATCCGGTCCTTGCCAAACGGCTGGAGGAGGCCGGGACGGCGACGGTCATGCCGCTCGGCGCCCCCATCGGCTCCAACCGGGGGTTGAAGACCCGCGAGCTGATCGAGATCATCATCGCGAAAGCCCGGGTGCCCGTCGTCGTCGATGCCGGGCTGGGCGCGCCTTCGCAGGCGGCCGAGGCGTTGGAGCTGGGCGCCGATGCGGTGCTGGTCAATACGGCGGTGGCGGTCGCCGGTCACCCGGCCGCGATGGCGCGGGCCTTCAAAAAAGGGGTGGCGGCCGGTCGCGAGGCTTTTCTTGCCGGCCTCGGCCGGCCGCAAAAAAGGGCCGAGGCCTCGAGCCCCCTGACCGGTTTTTTGAGGTGAAGGAGATGGGCTTCTATGACGTCATCCGCGGTTACCGCTGGGAAGAGGTGGCCCGGGAGATCGAGAACCGCACCCGGGGAGATGTGGAACGGGCTTTAGCCGCCCGGAGTCCCTCGCTCGACGATTTGCTGAGTCTCGTCTCTCCGGCGGCGGACCCTTTTTTGGAGGAAATGGCCCAGCGGGCGCACCGGCTTACGGTGCAGCGATTCGGCCGGGTGGTCCAACTGTTCGCCCCTCTTTATCTTTCGAATGTCTGCACCAACCGGTGCGTCTACTGCGGGTTCAATGCCGGCAACCGGATCGCCCGCCTGACGCTGACCCCCGAGGAAGCGGCCGGCGAGGGGGAGGCGATCCGGGCTTTGGGATTCCGGCATCTGCTGCTGCTGGCCGGCGAAGCCCCGGCAGTCGTTACGCTGGACTACTTCAAGCGGGTCCTGGAAAAGATCCGTTCCCGCTTTTCCTCCCTCGGGATCGAACTCTTTCCCATGGAGACAAAGGACTACCGGGAACTCATCGACCACGGGGTGGACGGCATGACCCTCTTTCAGGAGACCTATGACGAGGGGAGCTACGGGCTCTTCCATCCGGCGGGCAGGAAAAGCGACTACCGCTGGCGTCTGGAAACCACCGATCGCGCCGGGGAGGCGGGTTTCCGGAGGATCGGCCTCGGGGCGCTGCTGGGGCTGAACGACTGGCGGGTGGAGGGGTTCTTCCTGGCCCTCCATGCCGATCATCTCCAGCGCATCTGGTGGCGCTCCCAGGTGGCCGTTTCTTTCCCGCGCCTGCGACCTGCGCCGGGCGGGTACGCGCCCCGTTTTCCCGTGACCGATCGCCATCTGGTGCAACTCCTCTGCGCCCTGCGGCTCTTTCTTCCCGATGCGGGTTTCACCCTTTCGACGCGGGAATTGCCCGCCCTGCGGGACAGCCTCCTGCCGCTGGGGATCACGCTGATGAGCGCCGGTTCCCATACCGAGCCCGGGGGGTATGCCGGCGCCAGCAAAGGCGACGCCCAGTTCCGGATCTCCGACGACCGCTCCCCGGCGGCGGTGGCGGAGACGCTGCGTCTTATGGGGTACGAGCCGGTATGGAAGGACTGGGATGCGGCCCTGGCCGGCTGAGGATCGCTGTTGCCCTCGTCTGCGGTGAACGGCCGGACGCCAGTGCGGACGGCATGCGAAAGGGGTTGAGGAAAAGAGATGGAAATCAAGGTGAACGGAGAAAAACGGCAGGTCGACGGACCGATGACCTTGCTGGGTCTCCTGGAGGAGCTCGGGGTGCGGCCCCAAACGGTCGTCGTGGAGCTCAACCTCCGGGTGATTCCCCGGGGGAACATGGAAACAGAGATGGTTCGAGAGGGCGACTCCCTTGAGGTCATCCGTCTGGTCGGAGGAGGGTAAATGGGCGAGGACATGAAGGCCCTTCGAAAAAGGATATTCGCCGAGGTGGATCTCTATCCGGTGACCTGCCGGCGTCTTTCGGCGGGGCGATCGGATCTGGAGGTGCTGGCGGCGGTGATCCAGGGGGGGAGCCGGATCATTCAGCTCCGGGAAAAGGAACTCGGCGGCCGGGACTTCTACGAGCTGGCCTTGAAATTCCGGGAACTGACCGCGAACGCCGAGGTGTTGCTCATCATCAACGACCATCTCGATATCGCCCTGGCCGTAGAGGCCGACGGCGTCCACCTGGGGCAGGAGGACCTTCCCCTGGCGGCGGCCCGCCGGATCGCCCCCGATTTGCTCATCGGCGCCTCCTCGCACTCGCGGGAAGAGGCCCTGGCCGCCGAACGGTCGGGGGCGGATTACGTCAATATCGGGCCGCTCTTCCCCACCGGGACCAAGGAGATCAAAACGCCCCTTTTGGGAGTCGGGGCGATCGCCGCCATCGCCCCGCATCTGACGATTCCCTTTACGGTGATGGGGGGGATCAACGGCGCCAATATCGACGCCGTGGTTGCCGCGGGAGCGCGCCGGGTGGCCGTGGTGACGGCGGTCACCCAGGCCCCGGACATGGCGGCGGCCGTGGCGGAATTGCGGCGGCGGATCAACGCCCCCTCTCCGGCATTTAAACGGAAGCGCGCCGGGGCCTGAGTCTTCCGGAAAAAGGGGCCTTTGGTTCGCAGATGCTTCTCCTTCGGGTTCATAAATTTTAAATCGCGCTGCATGAGGCGTCCGTACCCCAAACGAATCCGGCAACTCAAGGAACGTGAATTTCTTTCCATGGGTTTTTACAATATGCTATAAACGACCCATCGACGGCAGGGTCCGGGGGAGAGGATCCCTGCGATTTGGACGGAGCTGCGGAGGGTCGGCACAGAGCATGGCAGAGATAGACGAAAGATTGTACAGCGTCGTTCCGGTCCGGGAGATCGTCTGCGAAAAGGGCGCCGCCGGGTTGCGCGCCGTGGAAAAACGGGTGATCAGTGAAATCTCCCTCAAGATCTTCATCAACGGCACGGAATACGCCTCCCTGCTCTGTCTCAACCAGCTGACCGAAGAACTGGCCCTCGGTTTTCTCTACAGCGAAGGGGTGATCGACAGGCGCGAGGATGTCGCGTCGATCGCCTACAACGAGCGCCTCTTTGCGGTATCGATCCGGCTTGCCCCGGGAAAGTCGGTCGAAAGGTGTGAAAGTCTGCGCAGCGTGACCTCGGGCTGCGGGAAATGCTTCACCTACATCAACCCTCTCAAGGACGACAAATATCTGTCCGTTGCAAGCACGGAGCGATTCGAACTTAATTCCATATTGCGTTCCATGGGGGAGTTCGAACGGCGTTCCCAGCTCTTCCGGGAGGTCGGCGGCGCCCATAGCGTCCTGTTCCTGCACGATCAATTTCCCGTCTTCAACGAGGACATCGGACGGCACAACTGTTTCGACAAGATTGCGGGCGTCCTTTTGCGCAGCGATAAGATGCATCTGGTGGAAAAGGGCATCCTCTTCGTGAGCGGCCGGGTCTCTTCGGAGATCATCACCAAGGTCATCCGCCTCGGCGTTCCGGTCCTGGTGTCCCGGGCCACCCCCACGGCGGCGGCGGTCGCCCTGGCCGTGAAGTACAATGTCACGCTCCTGGGTTATGTGCGCAGCGCCGGCGGCTACGTCTATTCCGGAGAGGAGCGGCTGGCGATGGGAGAGTCCGGCGAACTTTGGGAAAAAGGCTGAGGGTCTGCCGCTGGCTATTTGCCGGCCGCTGGGGTATGATCGTCGCCACGAAGGGGAAGAAACGGCGCGGTCACCGGGTGCTTCAGGCGTCCGGTCGGTCGTCCGGTCCGGCGGGCCTTCGTGCGGGTTTCGCTTCGATTGAACTGGGCAAACAGGAGGTGCGGGTATGAAAGGAAAGGATGTCGATTATTTTGCGGCGCTCTATGATGTGGCCAAGGTGATCAATGCCTCCCTGGAACCTTCGAAGGTTCTGGAGAAGATCGTGCAGAGCGTCGTCAAAGCCATGAATGTCAAGGCGAGCAGCATCCGGCTTCTCGATTCCCGGGCCCGGATGCTGGTGATGGGCGCCGCGAGCGGCCTGTCCAAAGGATATGTCCGCAAGGGGCCGATCCTCATCGAAGAGAGCGGCCTGGACCGCAAGGTGCTCCAGGGGCGGACCGTCTGGCTCAAGGACGTTCAGACGGCGAAGGATTTCCAGTACGGCGCGAAGGCCAAGGCGGAGGGGATCAAATCGATCCTCGTCGTTCCCCTGCTGGTGGAAAAAAAGGCGATCGGGGTGCTTCGGGTCTATGCGGACAAGGTCCGGGAATTCAAAGCCGATGAGCTCAAATTCCTCAAGGCCGTGGCCAACCTGAGCGCCATTGCCCTGGACAACGCCCATATGCACCAGACCCTTCAGACCCGCTGCGATCTGATGGCGGCGCATAAATACCGCATTGACGACAATTGAAAGGAGGCCCTCATGATTCGCCTTGGCATCAACGGTTTTGGCCGGATCGGACGGCAGGTTCTCAAGGCCGTCCTGTCCCGGTACCCCGAATCTCTCCAGGTCGTGGCGGTCAATGACCTCTTCGACGTAGAGACCAACGCCCACCTTTTTCAGTACGACACGAGTTACGGCCGCTATGCGGGCCAGGTCGGCGTCAAGAAGGACCGCTTCATCATCGACGGCAAACCCATCAAGAGCCTGGCCTTCCGCGATCCCGCCCAGATCCCCTGGGACGACGAAGGGGTGGACCTCGTCATCGAAAGCACGGGACTTTTTCTGACGGGTCCCAAGGCCGCGGCCCATCTTCAGGCCGGGGCCAAAAAGGTGATCATCAGCGCCCCCGCCAAGGAGGAGGACCTGACGATCGTGATGGGGGTCAACCACCGGCAGTACAACCCCAAGAAGCACCATATCGTTTCCAATGCCTCCTGTACGACCAATTGCCTGGCTCCGCCGGTCATGGTGGTCCACAAGGCCTTCGGCATCGAGAAGGGGATGATGACGACGGTCCACTCCTATACGAACGACCAGCGCATCCTGGATCTGCCCCACAAGGATCTCCGGCGCGCCCGGGCCGCGGCGATGAACATCATTCCGACCTCGACGGGCGCCGCCAAGGCCATTTCCCTGGTCATCCCCGAGATGGCCGGCCGGTTCGACGGCTACTCGCTGCGCGTGCCGACCCCGACGGTCTCCATCGTCGATTTCACGGCCGAGCTGAAGACCAAGACGACGACGGAGGAGCTCCGGCAGGTCCTCTGCGCGGCGGCCAGGAAGTCCCTCAAGGGGATCATGGCCTGCGAGACGGCGCCGCTGGTCTCCATGGATTTCAAGGGGGACGCCCATTCGTCGATCATCGACGTGGAGTTTACCACGATCCTCAGGGACAACATGGCCAAGGTGGTGGCCTGGTACGACAACGAGTGGGGGTACTCCTGCCGCGTGGCGGATCTGGCCCACTACATGGGTGAAAAGGGGATCGGGTAACGACGGGGATGACAAAAAAAGTACGAATCCTGGTCATCGACGACGACGCCGTGGCCGGCGAGTTTCTCCAGGAGGCGCTCTCGCGGGCCGGTTACGAGGTGGATGTCTACACCTCGGCGCGCGAGGCGCTCCAGGGAGAGCTGGCCGGTTACCATCTGCTGCTGTCCGATATCCGGATGCCCGATATGGACGGCTTGCAGTTCTTGAGCCAGGTCCATGAGCGCTGGCCCCAGCTGCCCGTGATCCTGATGACCGCCTTCGGTTCGCTGGAAACGACGATGGAGGCCCTGCGGTTGGGGGCCTGGGATTACATCAGCAAACCCTTCTCGCCCGAGGCGATCCGGGCCATGGTCCGCAAGGTCCTCGAGGTCCGCGAACTCCAGCAGCACTGGATCCAGGGCCAGCCGGAGGATCGGCAGGAGGCGCATTTCATCGGCTCGTCGGCGGTGATGGTCGATTTCTACAAGCAGATCGCCCGGGTGGCCGATGCCTCGGCGAGCGTGTTGATCAACGGAGAGAGCGGCACGGGCAAGGAGCTGACGGCCCGTTCCCTCCACCGGTTGAGCGCCCGGCGCGCCAAGCCCTTTCTGGCGGTCAATTGCGGCGCCATCCCGGAGACTCTGCTCGAATCGGAGCTCTTCGGCTATGAAAAAGGGGCCTTCACCGGGGCCGATCGCCTCCATGTGGGGCTCCTTGAGGCGGCCGGGGGAGGCACCGTTTTTCTCGACGAGATCACCGAAATGTCGCCGGCGCTTCAGGGGAAGCTGCTGCGATTCATGCAGAACGGGGAGGTCCGCCGGCTCGGCGGTCATGAGGCGAAGCAGGTGGAGGTCCGGGTGGTGGCCGCGGCGAATCGGGACATCGACGCGGAAGCGACGGCCGGCCGGTTTCGGGCCGATCTCCTCTACCGCTTCGTCATTCGTCTCCAGGTCCCGCCGCTTAGGGAACATCGGGAGGACCTGCCGCAACTCGTGGAATCGTTCCTGAAGAAGTGGGGATATCCGACGGTCCGCATCTCCGACGAGGCGATGGAATTGTTCATGGCCTATGAATGGCCGGGAAATGTCCGGGAACTGGAAAATGTGCTGCGGCAGACCCTGCTTTTGTCCCCCTTCGCCCTGATCCTGCCGGAAAATCTTCCCCCCAAGCTTCGTTCGGTCCGCCCGCAGGAGACTTCCCTGCTGACCTCTCTGGAAGCGGCGGAACGGGCGCAGATTCTACAGACCTTGGAGGGTTCCGCCTGGAATCAGAGCCAGGCCGCCCAACGGTTGGGGATCGATCGGAAAACCCTGCGGACCCGCATCCAGCGTTACGGCCTGAAATAAAAATAGGGACAGATACCTATTTTTAAATAGAAAAATGGGTATCTGTCCCTATTTTTATTCCACCACGGGGAAGGTCAGGACGATCCGGGTTCCCTCCTCCGGGCTGCTCTGGATGGCGACCCGTCCCCCGTGGATCTTGACGATATCCTGAACGATTGCCAGCCCCAACCCCCGCAGGCCCCCCTCTTCCTGATGGGTGCTGAAAAAGGGTTCGCAGATCCTTTCCATCAGTTCCGGGGAGATGCCGCTGCCCGTATCGGCGACGGTGAGTGAGACCTCCCGCCGCTCGGGATCGGCCTGGGCAAAAACGACGATCCTTCCCCCGGCCGGCATGGCTTCCATGGCATTTTGAAAGAGATTGAACAGGGCGGTTTGGACGCGGTAACGATCCGCGTGGATCCGGGGCAGCGGCTCGACCAACCGGACCTGTAAATCGATCCCCGCTTTTTGGGTGAGGGGTTCGACGAGCGGCAGCGTTTCGTTGAGCAGGTCCGCAACGCCGACCGTTTCGAAATGGGGCTCCGGCGGACGGGTGGCGCGCCGGACATTCTGGATGACCGTATGGAGGCGTCGGGTCTGCTGGACGATCAGCTCCAGCTTGCGGGACACGTCGGGCGGCCAGTCGCCGCTTTCCTGGAGAAGGCCGGCGAGACCGGCGATGGAGTGGAGCGGCGTGCCGAGATCGTGGGCCAACGTGGCGGTCAGATACCCCATGGCGGTGAGCTGCTGGAGCTGGTTGACCTGCTTCTGAAGTTGGACCACCCGGCGGGTTGCCTCCTGAACCCGATCCTCCAGACTGCGGTTCAACTCCTGGTTGCTCGCCAGGACCTGCTCGATCTCCTGGGCCATGGAATTGAAATGTTCGGACAGCTGCCCCCATTCGTCCCGGCGGACGATGGGAATTCGCTTGACGTACTGTCCCTGCTGGAAGTCGTCGATGGCGTGGATGATGACGCCGAGCGGTCTGCCGATGAGCCAGCGGTAACTGACGGCGAAGACCAAAAGGATGATGAGCAAAAGCCAGATCGCACTGAATACCAGGAGGCGCTGCGCCCGGGCCAGGATTTCCGCGTTCGCCCGGCTGAAAGCGATCACCCCGACGACAAACTGGGTGGAACGCCCTTTTTCGGACAGGACGGGATAGAGGAGCCCCGTGGCGGGGCCGTTGTCCAGCTGCAGGCGGATGAACTGGGGTTTGCGCGCCGCCGCGACCGAACTGACCAGGCTTTCGGACCATTCGTAGCGGACCCGGCCGGCGCCGGCCTTGTATTCGATATAATCGATATCGTAATTGACGACCGTGAAGATGTCGATGCGCGCCAGCCGGACATCGGTCTGGATCTGCTCCTTGAGGGCGGCGTCGAGGGTGGAGAGTCCCTGACCGGTGGGGAATCGCTGATAATAGGTGCCTACCGTCTCGGCAACGCTGGACAGGCGCTTTCCCTGCTGCTCCACCAGGATCTCGTCGAAGGTCCTGATCTGGACCCAGCCCCAGAGGGCCATGGTGATGGCCAGTCCCAGGATGGTCAGGGTGATCAGACGGGTGCGCACGGTCATGAAGAGCGGTTCCTCCTGGCTTGGCGAAAGATAGGCCACGACACCATTATGAACAAGTCCGGGGAAAAATGCCCGCAGTCAGTGGGGTGGGGATGGTTTGCTCCAAAAAAACAAAAGGGTACGGGAATCGCTTCCCGTACCCTTTGCCGTTCAACCGGTGAAAAATTACTTCTTGGCCGGGGCGGCGGGAGCGGCCGGGGCGGCCGGAGCTGCTGCATCCTTCTTGTCGGCCTTTTTCTCGTCCTTCTTCTCGGCCTTAGGAGCGGCTTCCTTCTTCTCAGCCTTCTTCTCAGCCTTAGGAGCGGCTTCCTTCTTCTCTGCCTTTGCGGGCTCTGCCGCTGCGGCCGGAGCTGCTGCATCCTTCTTTGCTTCCTTCTTCTCGGCTGCGATTGCGGACGTGCAGAACACAAATACCAACGCGATTGCCCAAACCATGAAACGCTTCATCGAAAATCCTCCTCTTTCAGTTGTTTTGCTAGCCCTTGTCCGATCCTTCGGATGCCCGGCGATCGCAAGGGACTGCCCAATATAACCCTTGCCAGGAATTGTCAAGGGTAAAAACGCGGCTTGCTATTTCACGGCCTGCCCGGAGGCGGGCAGGGTATTCTTTGTCGCTTTCGCCGGCTCCGGCTTGCCTTTCTTCTGGACGGCCGTCATCTTTGCCGGAGCGATCCGCAGCAGAATGTTCCGCCCGTCCTTTTCCCGGTAGCTGGCCTTGATCGGGTCGCCGACGGCAAGGCCGGAAAAGGGTTTCTCCAGTGTAAATTCCATGATCTCCGTCTTTCCCTTCAGGGTTCGCTCGATCTTCAGGAGCGACTCGGAGATTTCCACTATCCTTCCTGCGGTGCTCATCTCAGGGACACTCGGCGGAAGCGGCGCGGAAACCGGCGGCTTCTCTGCGGCAAAGGCCATGGGAAGACAGAGAAGCAAAAAAACCGCCGCGATCATCAAAAAACGCTTCATCAAAACCGATCCTCGTGCCCATATTTTCTTGATGCCGCTAAAAGAGCAAGGGGCGTGCCATGGATCGGTAGCGACCTGTATTTTTTAGTCCTTTGAATTTGCTGGGAATTCGATTTCCGGTCCGGGAATCTCCGGGCAGGCTGGATCGGCGTGAGGAGAAAATTTCCCCACCGGCTGGGGAAATTTTGGCCACTCCTGCTCCGCGCCGCTCGCCGTTCAGGGGCCTTTGCTCGTGATCATTCTCAGGATGCCGGGGACGATGGCCAGTTCGGCGGGCAAGGTCCCCGGCTGTTCGCCGTCGATGTCCAGAAGGACGCGCTGCTCGGAGGACGCCGTCACCTGCGTTCCTGTCTCGATGGAGACCTGGCGGATTCCCTTGATCCCTCCTGTGTAAAGCTTGGGCAGGTGCCAGAGGACCAGGGGCAGCGGCATGGCGCCGATGACGGTGACATGGAAGAACCCGTCGTCGGCCAGGGCGTCCGGGGCGACGAGCATCCCGCCTCCGTGATAGCGCCCGTTGGCAACGGCGCAGTTGAGCACCTCCCTGGTCCGGATCTCCCGGTCATCCACCTGAAGGCGGATGCGCTTTTTCTCGTAGGCGAACAGCGAGACGAGCGTCCCCCAGATGAAGGTCAGGAAAGGGCCGCAGACCTTGCTTGTCCGGTTCACCCGGTCCACGACCTCGCCGCCGAGGCCGAAGCTGGCAATGTTGTGGAAATAGCGGGTACAGGTTTCCCCTCTGTGATCCCGGAAGCGGATCCGCCCCAGATCGATGGTCTGCACATGATTTTCCCGGATCGTGGCGAGGGAGGCCCTAGGCTCCGTCGGGATGGGGACGGTGCGGCTGAAATCGCAGCCGGTTCCGTTGGGGACGAACCCCAGGACGGCATCCTTCCGAACGGGCCGATCGGCAGCGATGAAGCCGTTGATCACCTCGTTGAGGGAGCCGTCGCCGCCGACGCAGACGATCCGCTCGGCCCCGGCCAGGAGCGATTCCCGGGTCATTCGGGTGGCGTCTCCGGGGCCCGCGGTCAGGCGGGTCGCGAAGGGCCCCAGGCAGGCTTCGGCCAGGGCGCGGATGCGGGGCCATTCTTTGCCTGTCGATCCGTTTCCCGAATGGGGATTTACGATAAAAACCGTCTTTTCGAAATTCACACCCGCCTCCCGCGTCCGTGAGGATGGTTGCAGCGAAGAAGAGCCTTGCGGTAAAGTCGGCGGGACTATAGCACGGAATTTTCCTTTTGGGGTAGTCCAAAAGACGCAAAGGAATTGCTTTCCCGGGGTCTTTCTGGTATCCCACTGACGAATGCCGGCGGCCGAGAGGCGCTTCACCGGCCGGACAGTGGATGACGGAATGATTCTTCGATGACCAGGGATTGCAGCAGGCTAAAATTCATCGCCGCCTTTTTTTTCTTTTCCTGGCGCGCTTTTCTCGAGCGTCTGGGGATCCGCTACGATATCGCCGAAATTGCCAATGCCTATTACCGGGAAGCCTTTGCCCGGATTCCGGCGGCGGACAAGGCGGTGATCCTTCCCCACTGCCTGATCGGCAATCCATGCAAGGCCCGGTTTTCCAAAGAGGATGGGGTACTCTGCCTGCGGTGCAAGAATTGCCGGTGCGGCGAGATCAGTCTGCTCTGCGAGGCCCGGGGATGGCAGTTCTACATCTCCCCCAGCTCCGGTTTCACCAAGCGGCTCGTCCAGAGAAAAGGCATCCGGGCCGCCGTCGGAGGGGCCTGCGCCTTCGAGATCGAAAAGGGGATCCGGTCGACGCCGATCACCATCCAGGGGGTCCGTCTGAAGAAAAACAAGGTGATTCCCCAGGTGGTGCTGGCGGCGCGCTACGACTGCCTGGAGAACGACATCGACTGGGAAGGGCTCAAGGGGATCATCCTGGCGGGGCAGGCGGCCGATCGATGACCGTCCCTTCTGCGACCGGCGCAAAGTCCTTCCGCGCGCCCGCGGCCTGACCGACGGTCCCTTTCCCAGAAGCAGTGGAGCCATAAAGACGATGACGACGCCCGGCCGGACTTCGATCCCTTCCCTTTCCGAAAAGCAAGCAACTGAAAAGCGGCGTGTGATCGTCATCGGCGCCGGCGCTGCCGGGATGATGGCCGCGGGCCGTGCCGCAGAACGGGGCGCCCGGGTCCTGCTCCTGGAGAAGACCGACGGACCCGGCAAGAAGATCCTGATCAGCGGCAAGAGCCGCTGCAACCTGACCAACGCCCGGGAACTGGCCGATTTTATCGGCATGTACGGTCCCAACGGCCGCTTTCTCCACAGCGCCTTCCACCGTTTCTTTCGCGATGAACTCCTCGCTTTTCTGGGCCGCTACGGCGTCGAAACGAAGGTCGAACGGGGCGGGCGGATCTTCCCCGTCTCCGACGATGCAGCGGATGTGGTGCAGGCCTTCCGGCGCTACCTGAAAGCGCAGGCCGTGGAACTGGCGACCGGAGTCCGGGTGACCGGGATTGCTGTCCGGGACGGCCGCGTGGAAGGGGTCCGCACGGAGAAGGGGGTGCTTCCGGCCGCCGCCGTGGTGCTGGCAACGGGCGGCGCCACCTGGCCGGCGACGGGCTCCGGCGGCGACGGCTACCGGTTTGCCGCGGAGATCGGCCATCGGATCGTCAAACTCCGTCCGGGCTTGGTGCCGCTGGTGGTCGAAGAAATCGCGCGGGCCAAGTCGATGCAGGGGGTCAGCCTGAAGAACGTCCGATTGACCGCCTTTCGGGGGACCGCGCCGGCCATCGATCCGGCTTTGACGCCGGCCAAGGACATCGGCCGCGGACTGGACAGGAAACGACGCCGGGGGCCGGTCATCGAGAGCCGGATGGGGGAGATGCTCTTTACCCATTTCGGGATCGGCGGACCGATCACGCTCCTGATGAGTTTGGCGGTCGTGGATGCCCTGGCCGAGGGGCCGGTCAGTATTTCCATCGATCTGAAGCCGGCCCTCACGGCGGAGGCGCTCCGGATCCGTCTTCAGCGGGACTTCGATCAGTCCGGCAAGCGGGTCTTCCGCAACCTCCTCGCCGAGCTTTTGCCCCACAAGATGATCGATCCCTTCGTCGAGCTGACCGGCATTCCCCAGGATCGGCCGGGCCATCAGATCACCGCGGCGGAACGCGATCGGCTCCTGTCCCTTCTCAAATCGCTGCGGTTCAATGTGGCCGGCGCCCTTCCCCTCGCCTCGGCCATCGTCACCGCCGGCGGGGTGGATCTCAAGGAGATCGATCCTCGGACCATGGCTTCGCGCCTCATCGCCGGCCTTTTCTTCTGCGGCGAGGTGATGGACATCGACGCCGATACGGGGGGGTACAACCTCCAGGCGGCCTTCTCCACCGGATACATCGCCGGGGAGGCGGCCGGCGCCCTTGCAGCGGAGCTGCCGGGCGCCGCCCCTCCTTTGATCCTTGGCGATGATGCCGGCCGAGAGTGAAAATGATAAAAATCTTGATATTTCTCATGTAAATGATAGATGTTAGACCCCAAATCCCACAGGAGAGGGAGAAGATCCTTCCGGTCAGGCGTCGGCAAGGCCGGTGATCTCGCAGGGGGTTGCGGCGGCCCAGCGCCGATGGACGCAAGAAGGGGGGCGGCTGAGGAACCCGCCCACGGCAGGGCTAGGGCTCAGAGGCACAGGAGTATCCCGGTATGCTCTCGTTATCGCTGGACATACGCACGCTTTCCGTGGTCTTGCCATCGGGCTGCGCGGTTCTGAGCGTCGTCATGCTGCTGCTCCTGCGGACCCACAGAACCTACCCCGGATTTGCCCTCTGGACGGCGGGGCTGTTGGCCTACACCTTTGGGTTTTCCCTGATTGCGCTGCGCGGGATGATCCCGGAGATCTTTACGATCATTGGGGCCAATGCCCTGCTTCTGGGGGCCGCGGGGTTGTTCCTCGAAGGGGTCCGCCGCTTCCGGGGTCTGTCCGGGCGCCGGCTCTTGAGCTTCCTTTTGGTCCTGCTCCTGGTCCTGTTTCAGTCCTACTTCACCTTTGTGGCCGACGACGTGGGGGTGCGCATCGTCGCTTTTTCGTTTCTGACCGCCGTGCTTTACGGCATGGCGGCGGAGAATCTGCTCCGCCATGCCCCTGCGGACGAGCGGTTTTCCTACCTTTTCACCGGCAGCCTCTTTGCGATCCATGCCCTGCTCATGATCGTCCGTTGCTTCTTCATCCGTCTCGGTCCCGATTTGCAGGACTTCATGACGCCCAGCCTCACTCAGACAGTGACGCTTCTGCTGGCGCTCCTGATGGGGATCGCCTGGACCTTCGGCTTTGTGATGCTCAACAGCGAACGGCTGGAATCGGATCTGAAAAGGGCCCAGGTGGAGCTGCAACGGATCGCCACGACCGACTTTCTCACCGGCATTGCCAACAGCCGTTCTTTTTTGGAGGCCGGGGAGCGCGAGATACAAAGGAAAAGGCGGTACGGCCGTCCGCTGGCGGCGCTGATGTTCGATCTGGATCATTTCAAAGAGATCAACGACACCTATGGCCATGCCGCCGGCGACAAGGTGCTCGTCACCCTTTCCGCCGTCTGCAAGAAGCTGCTTCGGGACATCGATGTCTTCGGACGCCTGGGCGGTGAAGAGTTTGCGATGCTGCTGCCCGAGACGGACCTTGCCGGCGCCAGGGTCACCGCGGAACGCTTGCGGGAGGCCGTCGCCGAGGCGGCCATCGAGACGGAGCGTGCGGTTCTTCATGTCACGATCAGCATCGGGGTCTCGGAAATGGGGCCCGCTGACGACCTGTTGGACGCGGTGCTCAAAAGGGCGGACGACGCCATGTATCAAGCCAAAAGAGGAGGGCGCAACCGGGTGGTGGTGGCGGCTTCCCCTGTCCCGCCGGCGTCGGCGGCCTCGTGAATCCCTGCGTCCGCTGCGGAAAAATGAAACCGGACTTTCGGACAATCGATAGCGGACCGTCGGAAAGGGGCCTGTGGAACCTGGACAGGGGAACGGACGTTAATCTGGCAGGAGGGCGACGATGGCAAAGGGGAATGAACCGGACAATCTGGTGGCCTTTTTGGAAAACGCCGTGGCAGAGCATCCCGAGCGTCCGCTTTTCGGGACGAAGAACGGGCAGGGCGTCTATGAATGGACAACCTATGGGGAGATCGGCCGCCGGGTGGACGACCTGCGGGCCGGCCTGGCGAACTTGGGCATCGGCCGGGGCGATGCCGTGGGGATCATCGCCAACAACCGGACGGAATGGGCGATTGCCGCCTATGCGACCTACGGACTCGGCGCCCGCTTCGTTCCCATGTACGAATCGGAACTGCCGCGGGTCTGGCGGTATATCGTCACCGACAGCGCCGTTAAGGCGCTCTTCGTTTCCACGCCGGAGATCCTGGAAAAGGTCAAGGATTTTCCCGGCACGATTCCCGGCCTGGGGCGATTGATCCTGATCGAGGGGGAGGGGCCCGACACCATGGCGGAGTTGGAGGCCCGGGGGCGGGCGAACCCGGTGGCCTCGATCCGTCCTGGGGCAGACGAGATCGCCAGCCTCATCTACACCTCCGGGACCACCGGCGAACCCAAAGGGGTGCTGCTTTCCCACGGGAACTGCACGAGCAATTCCCGGGCCGGGGTGAAGATGTTTCCGGAACTCGTGGGCGAGGGGGACGTGAGCCTCTCCATCCTTCCCTGGGCCCATTCCTACGGACAGACGGCGGAACTCAACGCCATGCTCTACCTCGGCGGAGCGATCGGCTTCATCGAAAACGTCAAAACCATCGTCCAGGACATGGCCCTGGTCCGGCCCACCTGGCTCATTGCCGTGCCCCGGGTCTTCAACCGGGTTTACAACGGCCTCTGGGAGAAGCTGAACAACGAAGGGGGCCTCGCCCGGGCGCTCTTCGTGATGGGCGTCGAGGCGGCGAAAAAACGGCGCGCCCTCAAGGCCGAGGGCCGCGCCGATCTGCTCAACGCCCTTCAATTCTGGCTCGCCGACAAGATCGTCTTTGCCAAGATCCGGCAGAAGATGGGCGGCCGCCTCAAGGGGGCGATGAGCGGCAGCGCCGCCATGAATGTGGAGATTGCCCAGTTCTTCTTCGACGTCGGCATCCCGATCTACGACTGCTACGGGATGACCGAGACGGCGCCGGCCAGCATCATGAACGCCTCGTTCAATTTTCGCCTCGGGAGCGTCGGCCGGCCCATCGAGAAGGTGCGCATCGTCATCGACTCCTCGGTGGTCGAGGAGGGGGCGAAGGACGGGGAGATCATCGTCTACGGTCCCAACGTCATGCAGGGCTACCACAACAAGCCCGACCAGACCAAAGCGGTGATGACCCCCGACGGCGGCGTCCGGACGGGGGATCGGGGGCGGATCGACGCGGACGGCTTTGTCTATATCACCGGCCGGATCAAGGAGCAGTTCAAACTGGAAAACGGCAAGTTCGTCTTCCCGGCCGCCCTGGAAGAGGACATTGCGCTGGTCCCCTGGGTGCAAAACGTGCTGGTCGCCGGGGAGAATCGACCCTACACGATGGCGCTGGTCGTTCCCGACCCCCTGGCGCTGGAGAAGATGGCCGCGAAACAGGGGCTGACCGACGATCCGACGGCCCTGGCGGCCAATCCGGAGATCCAGGCGCTGCTGACCGACGAGATCCTGAAGGTCCTCCAGGGACGCTATGCAAACTACGAGATCCCGAAGCGGTTCGTCTATCTTGCCGAGGCCTTCACCGCCGAAAACGGGATGCTGACCCAGACGATGAAGCTCAAAAGGCGAATGGTTCTGGAGCGGTTCAAGGACGAGATCGCCGCGGCCTATGCCTGAAGATTGGCGGTTCCGCTCGTCTGCAATAGGGGTGGAACGTGAAAAAGCCCCCTGCTGGTTCGCAGGAGGCTTGGCGGCGTGCGGCATCTCGATGCAAAGGGGGGCTATGCGAAGGTTGCCCCCGTGTGGGCCGAGCGGACCTGGGCTGCGTAGCGCTTCAGGTAGCCCTTCAGCTCCCGCTGGACCGGCTTCCAGTCGGCGAGACGGGCCTTCAGCTCCGCGTCGGAAATCAGGACATTGAGTTTTTTGCCCGGGATGTCGATCTCGATGAGATCGCCTTCCCGGATCGCGGCGATGGGGCCGCCCTCGGCCGCTTCCGGAGAAATGTGGCCGATCGCCGCCCCGCGGCTGCCGCCCGAGAAGCGCCCGTCGGTGAGCAGGGCCACGTCCCGATCCCGGCCGATCCCGGCGATGGCCGAGGTGGGCGAGAGCATCTCCCGCATTCCCGGACCGCCCCGGGGGCCTTCGTAGCGGATGACGACGACGTCTCCCTTCCGGATCTTTCCGTCGAGGATCGCCTGCATGGCCGGCTCCTCGGCGTCGAAAACCCGGGCGGGCCCGGTGTGCTGGAGCATCGCGTCGTCCACGGCGGAGCGCTTGACGACGGCGCCCTCGGGGGCGAGATTGCCGAAGAGGACCGCGAGTCCCCCCACGGCATGGTAAGGCTTCTCCAGGGGGCGGATCACTTCGGGATTCTTCACCTGCCGGCGCTCGATATTTTCGCCGACCCTTTTTCCGGTCACGGTCATCGTCCCGGTGTGAATCAGGCCGCCCCGGGAGAGCTCCTGCGTGAGCGCGGGAATGCCGCCCGCCTCGTGCAGATCGGCCAAATGGTGGGGTCCGCCGGGCGACATGGAGCAGAGGTGCGGGGTCTTTTCGCTGAAGATATTGAAGGTGTCGAGGGTCAGCGGGATGCCCGCCTCTTTGGCGATGGCCGGCAAATGCAGCGACGTATTCGTCGAGCCGCCGAAGGCCATGTCCACCGTGAGGGCGTTTTCGAAGGCCTCCCGGGTCAGGATGTCTGCGGGCCTGATCCCCCGTTCCACCAATTCCATGATCTGCATCCCCGCCTCCTTGGCCAGACGGATCCGTTCGGCCTGGACGGCGGGGATCGTTCCGTTTCCCGGGAGTCCCATCCCCAGAACCTCGGTCAGGCAGTTCATGGAGTTTGCCGTGAACATTCCCGAACAGGAGCCGACTCCCGGACAGACGCACCCTTCGGCCTCCCGGAGTTCTTCGGCGGTGATCTCGCCGATCCGCGCCTTGCCGACGTATTCGAAGAGGGTGATGAGATCGACTTCGCGTCCCTGGAACTTGCCGGCCAGCATCGGCCCGCCGCTGATCACGATCGCCGGGATGTTCAGACGCGCGGCGGCCATGAGCATGCCCGGGACGATCTTGTCGCAGTTGGGGATCAGGACCAGCCCGTCGAAGGGGTAGGCCATGGCCATCGATTCCACCGAGTCGGCGATCAGTTCGCGGGAGCTGAGCGAATACTTCATTCCCTCGTGACCCATGCCGATTCCGTCGCAGACGCCGATCGTGAAGAACTCCAGCGGCGTTCCCCCGGCCATGCGGATGCCCGCCTTGACCGCCTCGGAGATCTGGTGGAGGTGGCGATGACCGGGGATCAGGTCGTTCGCCGAATTGGCGATGCCGATCATCGGCTGTCCAATCTCCCGGTCCGTCAATCCCAGCGCCTTGAACAGGGAGCGGTGCGGCGCCCTTTCCAGTCCCTTTTTCATTTGATCGGAACGCATGTCTTTCCTCCTAATGCGGGAGTCCACTCCCGATTATTTTTTTGCCCGATTCCCATCAGTCTGTTTTCGCGGACGGGATCGCGGCTTCTCCAGGGTCCAGGCATGGCCGGAGGTGTTCATTTCGTTGGTCCAGGCATGGCCGGAGGCGGTGATCTCGTTTTTGAGGTCCTCGACGGCCTTGGCGAAGTGGGCGGCAATGGCCTTTTCGGCCTCCTTGACGTCCCCCTTTTCGATGGCCTTGAAAATCTTGTCATGTTCCCGGGTGGATTTGTCGATCCGCCTGGGGATATAGAGGGTTTTCAGGATGAAGCGGTTCGTATGGGCATGGATGTTTTCCAGAATCCTGATCAGCCATGCATTTTCCGAAGCGTGGAAGATGAGGGAGTGGAATTCCCAGTTGGCCTTGATATAGCTGTCGATATCTTTTTTCTTGGCCAGGATCCGCATCTCCTCGCAAAGGCTGCGGAGCTTCTCGATCTTCTCGGGGGAATTCACGATAAAGGGGGTGGCCAGCCTGCCCGCCAGACTGTCGAGGTTGATCATGATCGTGTAGGTCTGCTCGACGTCGCGCAGCGAAATGGAGGTGACGACGAACCCTCGGTTGCGGTTGGACGTGATGAACCCCTCCGATTCCAGCCGTCGCAACGCTTCCCGGATCGGCGTCCGGCTGACGTTCCAGCGATTGCACAGCATCTGTTCCGACAGCTTCATCCCCGGGGGAAAATTCCGACTGACGATTTCCGCCCGGATGTCGTCGCACAGGTCTTTCAGCACCATTTTATCCACCTATTCTAATTCGTCTTTGTTGCAGTAGTATACAATAATGACAGGATGTCAAGCCCTGTTCTTGTCCGGCAAGGGATATCGGGTCGCATCCTGCAACTCGTACCGCTTGATGATAGGCCGTCCTTCCCGTCCGATCGTTCAGGGGCCCGTGTGCCCGATTTTTCTTTGCGGATTGTATACATAATTTCTGCTTTTTGGGTAGCGATTTTCCCTGAACCTTTTTTGCCAATCGGTGCCGATTATCTTACATAGTGTATCCTGTCCTTCCTGTCAAACGAACGATGGGGGGAAGGGCGAGGAGGCCTTAAGGCCGAATGGAAAAGGCTGGAGGGGAGACGTATACAATTTGCGGCGGTAATGTATGTCTCTTGGAGGCGAAAGAAAGGGGCGAAGGAGAAGTGGATGCGCCGGCGGCATCTCTTTGGAATGGCAGCAAAAACGCAAACGACGATTCGCGTTGTCCCTTTTTGGCGTCCGTGTTCTTTCGAAAAAGTACTTGACATACAGTCAATATTGTATACTGTTCTTGACAATAGAGGCTGGCTTTTATCTCGAAAATTTGGGATGAAATCCTTTCCTGCCCAGGTGGGTTTCCTGTCGATCGTGATGGAAATGACATATTTTCCCTATCAGTCATTCTGGAAGAAAAGAGCGTCTCTGGAAAAGTGGTCTGCCACCGGCGGCATTGCCTGCGACGCTCCGGTCACCACCTTAGCTTTGTCCCCCAATCCAAAAGCGCACGGCTCTTTCGGGCGGTCTCGTTCTGCGCCGTTTCGCCGGTTATGTGATTTTCCCGACAGCGGCGATGAAACTCGCCGAACGGGAGTGTGCCGAAAAATCGTTGTCCATTAAAGTTGAAGGTTGGGTCTAATCACAAATATTAGAGGAGGGTTGACATGTCAAAAGGGGTGAAAAAGGCGTTCGTGGTGGTCGCGGCACTGGCCGTGACCGTACTGGTGGCGGGGATCGGAACCGGCGATGCGCAGCAAAAGAAGAACTACTCCTTTGTGAGCAGCAATCCCGGCGGGACCTGGTACAACATGGTCGGCGGGGCGATCGGACTCTACAACAAAGAGATTCCGGGCGTCAATTTCTCCGTCGAGGCGACAGGCGGTTCCGTAGAGAACGTCCGGCGTGTGGCAACAGGTGAGGCCGAGTTCGGCATGGCTTATTTTTCCCACATGGCGGACGCCTGGAACGGACAGGGCAACTACAAGGGCCGACAGCTTCATGATATCCGTTCCCTCTGCGAAGTGACCGTCAGCGATCACTACTTCGTCACGCTAAAGAGCAAAAACATCAAATCGCTCAAGGATCTGGCCGGCAAGAAGGTGGCGATTGGAGCCCCGGGTTCGGGAACCTCGGACAACTCGCGCAACATCCTGAACGCCCTGGGGATCAAGGTAGAGCCGACGGAACTTTCCTTCGCCAATGCCGCCCGGGCTCTACAGGATGGCAAGATCGACGCCCTCGGACAGGGCGGGTCGCCTGCGGCGGGTGTCGTCGAACTGGCCGCTTCCCAGGATATCCTCATCATTCCCTACAGCGACGCGGAGATCGCCCAGATCATCAAGACGATGCCGTCCTACTCGAAGGCTGTCATGATGGCCAATACTTATCGGGGTCAGGACCGGGCCGTGCCCACCGTCGAATTCCACGTCGCCATGATTGCTCACAAGTCCGTTTCCGACCAGGTGGCCTATGATGTACTGAAGACGACCTTCAACAAGGATGGACGCCGTTTCCTGGAAGCCGTGCACAGCCAGTGGAAAGATCTCAAGAACAACCCTAATCTGGTCAAAATGACCAGCGTTCCCCTGCACCCCGGTGCGGAGAAATATTGGAAGGAACAGGGAAAGAAGTGATCTGTTAGTGTGTTTTCACACCTTTTTTGTGAACCGCTTCATTGTCTGTCCCGGGCGGAAGGGGATGCATGTCCCCTTTTTGCCCGGACAGCTGGTATGCCGTGAGATGCCGTAGGAAGAAACCGTCGCGCACCCGGCTATCCGGTCATCTATTTTACGAGTGCTCCGGCTACTTACGCACGATGGGAGAGGGCGTGAACCGCTGAGCTTGAAGGAGACATTACCATGCGCACCCTATTGAATCCGTTTCTGAACGTCAGTGTGAGATACTTCTCCGCCGCCTTCGCTCTGCTTTTTCTTTGCATCTCCGGGCCCTTTGTCATCTCCTCAGAGGGAGAGGTGGGATCCTATCTGCTGTTTACGAACATCCTCTGTCTGATCCTTTATCCGGCCTGGAAAAAACGTCCCGACAACAAGCTGCTGATCGGGGTGGACATCCTTTTTATTCTTCTGACAGCGGCGACGATCCTCTACTGGATCTGGCAGTACGCCGACTACGCTTCGACGCGGGTCGGGCTCCCCAATCAGCCGGATATGATCTTTGGGGTGATCATGGTCCTCCTCTCTCTGGAGACGACCCGACGGGTGATGGGCAACACGCTGCCCATCCTCGGGATCGTCTTTCTAGCGATTCTCTTCTTCGGT
>JAKAFS010000023.1 GCA_021817825.1 Deltaproteobacteria bacterium
TGGATCTGCGTCCCCCCCTTGATGAAGACCGATTTGACCGGAGAGTCGTTCCCTTTGATCTTTTCCGTGACCGTCATCTCCAGACCGTAGGCGCCCAGTTCGTCCTGCACCGCCTGCGTGAAGGAGGAGAGGTCGAAGGCCTTGTCGCTCTTGAGCAGTGAGAAATCGAGGTCTTCGGAAAAACGATCCAGACCGTGGAAGATGCGCAGGGCCGTTCCCCCGTAGAAGGCCGCCTTGGCGAAAAAACCGCCGCGGTAGAGTCCCAGAAGGGCGATCTCCTGGGTAATCTCCTTGAGGGCCTGGCGGCAGTCATCCGCTGTCCGGCAATCATAGGTCTTGAGCATGTCCTCGATGGCGCTATGCATCCCGAGACTCCTTTTCCAGCCATTTCGGAAGCAGGCGGAGCAAAGGCTTTCCGTACAAGGGCGCCAGAAAAAGGATGTCTGCCCGGTCCAGCGAAAGAAGGGCCTCCCGTTCCATCCGCCAATCCTCCCGCAGGAGCGCCCCCAGGGCCTTGAGTCCCGTAACGTCCCTTGTTTTGTAGAGGGTGTCGCAAAGCGCCTTTTCCGGCGTGGCCATCAGGTAGCTCCCGCCCTCTTCGGAGCCCAGCGCCACGCCGTAGGGAAAAACCGCGGCGGGAAGGTAGTAGTAGTAAAAGTCGCCCAGCGGGGTGTGGAAGCGCCGATTCTTGTTCTTGTGATAGGTGGCCGACGTGATAGCCCGGACCCGCTCCGGGATCAGGCCGTGGTGGGCCAGGGCGTATTCGAAGGAGATGTAGGAGGGGCCGTAAATGACCGAGGCAAGGCTCTTGAGAGAGTGTCCCGTTTCCTTCCGGTCCACGAAAAGGCCCCGCCGCACCTGCACCACCTCGCCGGACTTGATCATCCGGGTCAGGCGGGCCTTTGGCGAGGCGTAAGCCCGCAGCTCGTGCATCAAGGTCATATGGTCCTTTAGCATAATCTCTCCAGTAAGTATCGTTTTATTGTACTTTTTGGAGGAAATCAACTACATTTTGACGCCCCGCTTCCGGCCGCCTCCGGCAAGCTCAGGCTCGGCGGAAACCGGATCTCCAGATCCTCCCGTCGATCTTCCCCGACATCAGGCGGGTGAGAGCCGGTTGCCGCCGGCGACAACTGACCGGCCTCAATATCATGGACTCTCAGGAAGCTGCCCCCATTCCTCCGTTCCCGCAGACCCCGGGCTGCGAAAAATCAGGACCGCCTTTCAGGCCCGCTGTGCTATACTCCCGCAAAATCCGAGAAAGGAGCGGCCCCATGTTCCCCCTGCGCGACGAAAACCCGACCTTCAGCACCTCCTTCGTGACCTTCCTTATCATCGGCCTCAACGTCCTGGCCTGGGTCTTCATTCAGGGACTGGGCAGCCACCTGCCCCTGGCCGCCTCGGTCTGTAGCTACGGCCTCATTCCGGGCAATCTGCTCGGCACTGTGGAGCCGGGGACCCGGGTCGCCCTGGGCGACGGCCTCGCCTGCGTACTTACCGGCGAGGGGTCGTACCTCTCCATCGTCACCTCCATGTTCATGCACGGCGGCTGGTTTCACATCATCGGCAATATGTGGTTTTTGTCGCTCTTTGGGGACAACGTGGAAGACGTCATGGGCAAGGTCCGCTTCGCCCTCTTCTATCTGCTCTGCGGAATTGCGGCCGCAGCCTTGCAGATCCTGACCGAGCCGGGCAGCGTCCTGCCCATGGTGGGGGCCTCGGGCGCCATCAGCGGCGTGATGGGGGCCTATGCGGTCCTCTTCCCCAAGGCGCCGGTGCACGTCCTGGTCTTTTTCGGCTTTTTCTTCACCCGGATCGTGGTGCCGGCCTTCCTGATGCTGGGCTACTGGTTTTTGATTCAGCTCCTGGGCGGCATTCCGGCCCTGGCGAGCGCCGGCGGCGGAGTGGCCTTCTGGGCTCATGTGGGCGGATTCCTGGCCGGCGTGGTCCTGGCCAAGCTCCTGTGCAACCCCGAGCGGAGCGCGGCCTGTCGCGCCCGACGCGGCAGGACCGAGCAGTGGATGCAGCGCCACCGGCCCGATTGACCTGCCGGGCCAAAGCAAGACCGGTTTTTCCCTTCTATCCCTCTTCCTCCAGGCCATCGTCGGTCCGCGGTTTTTTCTGCGCCTCCGGAGCGGATAAAAGGCGCTTCGGCAGGAACCACTTGCCGGCGATCACCGTGGGGACCACGGCGCTCGCGATCACGGCCGCGACCAGGTAGGAGTACTGCGCCTGGGTGACGATCCCCTGGGCCAGGCCGAAGATGGCGGCGATGGTGCCGAAGGTGAGGCCCGTGGACATGAGGAGCGTGAAGAACCACCGCTCGTTGCGGTCCTTCCGGAACCGGCCGATCAGGGGATAGAGGCCGAAGATCTTCACCGCCACCTTGGCCCCCAGCAGGAGCATAAAGACCAGGGGCGCGGCCCAGAGGGCGGGCAGGGAGACAAAGGTGCCGACCCTAAGAAAATAGAAGGGGGTGAGAAACCCGATGGTCAGGGTGCGGAGCCGCCTGATCCAGAAGGTGTCCCTGGCCGCGCCGCGGGCCGAGACGATCCCGGCCACATAGGCGGGAAGCACCGCCTCGCTTCCGGACCAGAAGGCCAGGGTGCCGAGGCCGAAAAGGACCAGCATGATCCACTTGGTCCTAATCGCGGCGGTGCGGTTGGCATAGGTCTTGGTGATGAGGGCCGTGATCCGGGGCAAAAGGGCCAGGGTCGCACCGCAGACAGCAAGAAAGACCGGGGTCCGGTAGGTGAAGGGGGCAAAGAGGAGCCCCAGGGCCACGACGGTCGAAAGGTCGTTGACAAAGCTCGCCCCCAAAAGCGACTTGCCGAACCCGGTCCGGTTCAGGCCCGTCTCCAGCATGACCGTGTAGATCACGGCCATGGAGGTGGCCGAAAGGGCGACGCCGGTAAGGAGGCTGGCCCTCATCCCCCAGCCGAGCCCGTAGGCCACGGCCGTGCAGCCCAGGAAAGGGGCCAGGAACCCCGCGCAGCCCACGGCCGAGACTTCCTTGAGCTTGGTCCGGATGATGCCGGGATCGAGTTCCGCACCGGCCAGAAAGGTCAAGAGCACGGCCCCGGAAGTGCCCAAAAAGCGCAGCCACTCCTCGTCGGCATGGAGCAGGGCCGGGACGCCGAGCCAAGAGACGGCGTTTCCGGCCAAAACCCCCAGGCAGATCTCGACGAGGGCAATGGAGAGGCGCAGATGATAGGCCACAACCGCCGCAAGGACGGCCAAGCCCAGCCAGAGGCAGGCTACGGAAAAGAGGTGTTCCATGGTTTAAAGTCAGTGCGCTCCCTTCATTTTCCGAGCCCCCAGCGGCTTTGGACCAGGGCGCGGGCCTCGTCGGCATCGCGGATCTCGCCTGCCAGCTGCGCATCCTCCAGGGCCGTGAGGATCTCTTTGAAGAGCGGCCCGGGCCTATAGCCCAGGGCGATCAGGTCCCGGCCCGAAAGCAGGGGCCGGGGCTGCAATTCCTCAGCGGGAAAAGCGGCCAGTTGCTCCTTGCAGAAGTCATAGTGGGCAAGTACGCCGTGGCTCGCCAGACAGTCGAGGCGGTGCAGTTCCAGGTGGAGGCTAAAATCGGGCATGCGCAAAAAGCGCTTCAGGCGGTTCGGCCGCATGCGGCGGCAGTCCATGAACCCCATGTGGCCGGCGACCAGGGCGAGGATCGTCTCGGTCTCGGCATTGGAGAAGCGGAGGCGCTGGAGGATCGTTGCCGCGATCGCCGCTCCTTTCTGGTCGTGGCCGTAGAAATGGACCCCGGTCTCGTTCTCGAAGCGGGTCGCGGGCTTGCCCACGTCGTGGAGCAGGACGGCCCAGGCCAGGCGCGGATCGGTCCCGGCAGGCAGGAGCGCCAGCATCCGCAGGGTGTGCTCCCAGACATCCCCTTCGGGATGGAAGGCCGGGGGCTGGTCCACCCCTTTAAGGGCCGCCGCCTCGGGAAGGAGTTGCATCAAAAGACCGCTTTGTTCCAGAAGCTCCAGCCCGTCACGGGCGCCGCCGCCGGCAAGGAGCTTCGTCAGCTCCTCCCGGACCCGCTCGCTGCTGATCCGCCCGATGGCTGCCGCCCGTCTCGCGATGGCGGCGAAGGTCAGGGGCTCGATCACAAATCCCAGCGTGGCGGCGAACCGCACTGCCCTGAGCATCCGGAGATGGTCCTCGCCGAACCGTTCGTCCGGATCGCCGATCGTCCGGATCGTCCGGGCCGCCAGGTCCGCCCTTCCCCCGACGTAGTCGACAATCTCGCCCGTCTCGGGGTCCATCAGGAGGCCGTTGATGGTAAAGTCCCGGCGGAGCACGTCTTCTTTTGCCGTGGCAAAGGAGACGACGTTGGGGCGGCGGCCGTCGAGGTAGTCCGCCTCTTTCCGGAAGGTCGCGACCTCGTAGGGCTCCCCCTTTTCGATCACAAGGATGACGCCGAAGCGGGCCCCGACCGGGACGGTGCGGGAAAAGAGCGCCTGGACCTCCTGGGGCCTGGCCGAGGTGACGATGTCGAAGTCCTGAGGCTCGACCCCGCGAATCAGGTCGCGGACAGAACCGCCCACCCAGAAGGCCTCGAAACCGGCCTTGCGCAGACGACGGACGATCTCGGCGGCCTCAGCCTTCGACACCCTGTCCTCCCGAAACCTTGCGGCCCGCCTTACGGAGCCCGCAGTGAAACGCCGCCGTAAAAACGATCGTTGTCAGTGTGGCGCCGATGGGCAGTTCGAAAGACTTGATGAAATAGTAGAAGGCGATTCCGATGAGCAGCGACGCCGTGGCGACGCCGTCCGCCCGACGGTTGCGGTTGTCGCACTTCAGGAGGAAGTAATCGCACAACAGGATGGCGATGAGGGGCGCAAAGAGGGACCCCAGGATATAGAGAAAATCGGTGTAGCGGTCGATGGGAAAAACCAGGGCGATGAGGGTGCCGATGACCGCAAAGCCCACGGCGGCCGCCCGGTCACTTACGCGGGGAAAGACATTGATGAGCGAGATCCCCGCCGAGTAGACATCGAGAAAGGTGGTCGTCACCGTCGAGAGCCCGAGGATCGCCAGGGCGATCAAACCGAGGTTCGCCGCCACCATGATCTGTGTGGGATCGGGGGAGCCGGAGAGGATTCCTCCGTACATCCCGATCGCATACATCCAGCAGCTTGCGAAAAAGTACCCGCAGAAGGGGGCGATGAGGGCACCCTTGCGCGACCGGGCGAGAGAGGTGTAATCGGAAATGAGGGGAAACCAGCTCAAGGGCATGATGATCGACAGCTCGAAGCCCATGCCGAAGGCGCCGCGTCCTTTGGCCAGGTCGGCGGCCGCCGCAGGGTGGGTAAAGACGACCCAGCTCATCACGATCGTGAGGATCAGCAGCAGCGAGGCCGCGAAGGTATTGATCCGCTTGAATCCCTTCACGCCCCAGAAGACCCAGAGGCCGACGAGCAGACCGATCAGGCCGTGCATCAGCGTCGGATGGTCGAAATTCCAAAGAGAGATGGCGATCACGTTCATCGCCCGGCCCCCTTCGATGATCATGATCGCCGTCCAGCCGACGAGTTGGAGGATATTGATCCCCGAGATGAGATAGGAACCCTGTTTGCCGAAGGAAATCCGGGTCGACATGATGGCCGGAAGCTTCTCCCGAAACCCGATCAGCCCCGCCAGGACCAGGAGCAACGTCCCCGCCAGGTGCCCGAGGACAATGGCCCAGGCCCCGCGGACCGCGCCCAGTTCGGCCAGGTATCCTCCCGTCAGGATCTCGGCGACCGACACCGCGGCGCCGAACCAGAGGAAGAAAAGGTTGACGCCGCTCAGTTTTGTTCTTTCCCCCATGACGATCTCTCCTATCCCTTCTTTTTCCAGTTTTCCGGCCAGGCCGCCGTTCCGGCCGCAAAAAGGGGCGCCAGATGGTTGGTCGGACCGTGTCCCCCGCCGATGCGCCAGGCATGGCGAATGGCCGCGGTGATATAGGTTTTGGCGTCCTGCACCGCCAGGGCGACGGTCTTTCCGGCGGCAAGGCCGGTCGCGATCGCCGCCGAATAGGTGCAGCCCGTGCCGTGGGTGTCCGGGGTCGCGATCCGTTCGCTTTCGAACTCCGAGAACCGCTCCCCGTCGAAGAGCAGGTCGCAGGCCGCGCCTTCCAGATGCCCTCCCTTGACGACCACGTGCCGCGCCCCCAGCTTGTGGATGATCCGCGCCGCCGTTTGCATGTCTTCTTTGGTCTTAATCGTGATCCCGGCCAGGACCTCGGCCTCGGGCAGGTTCGGCGTCAGGACATAGGCGAGCGGCAGCAACTCGGCAACCAGAGTCTGCTTCGCCTCTTCGCGGATCAGCGACATCCCCCCTTTGGCGACCATGACGGGATCCACGACCAGTTTTGTGATCCCGTATTGGCGGATCTTTTCCGCCACGACCCGGATCACTGCGGAGTTCGCGAGCATGCCGGTCTTGGCCGCATCGATCCCGATGTCGGTCGCCACGGCGTCGAACTGGGCCGCCACGAACTCGGGCGGCACCTCGTGGATGCCGCTCACCCCGAGCGTATTTTGGGCCGTGAGGGCCGTGATCACGCTCATGCCGAAGCCTCCCAGGACCGTGATGGTCTTGAGATCGGCCTGGATCCCCGCCCCGCCGCCGGAATCGGACCCGGCAATCGTCAGCACCCTGACCGGTTTCATAACGACTCCTCTCCCGGGAAGCGCCCCGGCCGGAAATACCGTACCGCCAGCAGGCATCCCGATTCCACTTCCACAATGCCTTCCGGCCCGGCCAGGCAATTGCTGATTCCGTAGGGATGGCCGATCTCCATGACCGCCCCCTTCAGGGAATACTCGAACCCGGAAAGCGTAATCCCTGCGGCCTTCCCCATGAAGGGCAGGAGCGAGACGGTCTGCCCCTTTTCCCCGACCAGCACCCTGCGCCCCCGGACGAGCAGGACTTCGCACCAGCCGTCGATGAGTTTGACCTCGATCCCCCGTTCCTCGCCCTGAGCCAGGAGCGCACAATTGGCCAGGCTGTGATCGACGCGATGGCCCAAGGCCCCCCAGATCCAGACCTCGGCAGGGGCCAGGGCAAAGGCTTCCTGAAGGGCCAGTTCCGTATCCGTCTCGTTCTTGGCCCGGGGATGACGGATGATCCGGACCCCCTTGGCCTCGTAAGTGTCCAGTCTTTCCCGGTCCAGGGAATCCATGTCCCCGACGATGAGGTCGGGGACGATCCCCAGGGCCGCCAGGTGGCGGGCTCCGCCGTCGGCACAGATCACCGCCGCCGGCGCCGCCTGGGTCGCCTGGGTTTGGAAAAAGGCCGGATCGCCGAGGATGCCGCCTGCCATGATAAAAATCGTTCTTGTCATCTTTCCCGCTCTCTTGACCGTTGCCTTAAGCAATGCCGCACCAGAAAAAAAGGCCATATCCCGCATAGGGATATGGCCCCGGATGAAATCAATGCACTGCGCACAACCGCCATTCCCTACGCTGGCATTACCCAGGTCAGGTTCAAAGGGTATCTTCTCAGCCCCAATGGGCACCCCTTGCTTTTGTGTCTTTTCCTCTACTCCAAACAGCCGCCGAAATCAAGCCTCATTCGGTAGGTTAGAAACCGAAGAGCCGCCGGGCATTGTCCGCGGTCTGCCGCTGCACCTCCGCGGCCGGGATGCCCCGCAGGCCCGCGATGAAGGTCGCCGTCTCGACCACATAGGCCGGTTCGTTGCGCTTCCCCCGGTGAGACTGGGGGGAAAGGAAGGGGCAATCGGTTTCGACGACCATCCTCTCCAGGGGCATGCGCCGCGCCACCTCCTGGAGCTGCAAGGATTTTTTGTACGTCACGGGACCGGCGATGGAAAGGTCATACCCGAGGGCCAGGCACTCCTTCGCCATGGCCCAGTCGCCGGAAAAGCAATGGAGGACGCCCCGGACCCGGCCCGCATAGGCCTTCATGACTGCCAGGGTCTCGCTGTGGGCCTCCCGGTCGTGGATGATGACCGGGAGCTTCAGCTCCGCTGCCAGGGCCATCTGTTCGCCAAAGCAGCGCAACTGGATCTCCCTAGGCGAGTGATCGTAGAAGAAGTCGAGGCCGATCTCGCCCAGGGCCACGACCTTGGGCCTCCGGGCCAGTTGCCGGAGCCTCTCGTAGGTTCCGGCAGCGATCTCTTTGACCTCGTGGGGATGGATGCCTACGGCCCCATAGACCGGGGCATGCCTCTCGGCCAGGGCCACGGCCCTCTCGCAGTCGGGGAGCGTCGTCCCCACCGTGACGATGGCCGCAAGGCCCGCCTCCCAGGCGCGCGCCAGGACCGCCTCGCGGTCGTTATCAAATTCCGCCATTTCCAGGTGGGCGTGGGTATCGATCGTCATGGTGCTTCTCGTAGCACACTCTTCCCCCGCTCGGCAACGAAATCCTCCCTCTGCTCCCTCTAATCCCTATGATTCTTTCGGTAAATCTGCTACTATTCACTCGGATTTCAGGACCGCACCGGGAGAACCCTATGGATTTCAAGAAAAAGCGCTTCGACCTTTCCCTGGCAAGCCAGGGGCTCCACTATCGTCTCTCCATCATCTTCGCCCTTTTTTTCTTCATGCCGCTCCTCGGGCTGCTCTATTTCGGCCTCAAGTATCACCTCCTGGAAGACCGCCTCGTCCCCATCTTCATCGTTGCCGTGCTGGCCTCTTCCCTGGCCGGCTATGTCCTGATCAGGCGAACTTTCGATGCCATCCGGAACGCATCGCAGAAGATCTCCGATACGATCGCCCAGGACCTGACCGGCGTGACCTGTCCCTCCGTGGCCGACGAACTGCAAGGGATCGTCCAGTCTTTTCATGCCGTCGAGAGCGAACTGAGGTCCAGTTTCAAGAATCTGGAAAAAAAGACGTCCCAGCTCTCGACGCTCAAGGAGTTGTCCGATCTTTGTTACGTCACCTTCGACAGCGACGATCTGTTTGCGATCACCCTGGAGCGCGCCCTGAAACTGACCAACGCCGATATCGGCTCGGTCTTGATTCTCGAAGGAACGGAACGGGAAGCTTTTTCGGTCCATGCCACCTACGGCCTCGGCGATCGCCTCCGGAAGGGCGACCGGGTGGACTTTGCCACCAGCATCGCCAAGTTCACCGTCATCAACAAATCTCCCCTGATCATCGACGATGTGGAGCAGGACACCCGCTTCGGCCGGGGGAACCGCGCCCACTACGCGACCAAAGCGTTCCTCTCCATGCCCCTGAAAGGGATTCACGACGTCTTCGGGGTCCTCACCCTCTCGCGCCGTTCCTCCGATGTCCCTTTCACCCAGGAAGACGCCGACATCCTGACCCCCTTTTTGAGCAACGCCGCCTTCACCTACGACAACCTGAGCCTGATCAAGCGCGACCGGGAAAACCGCCGACAGTTGGCGACCATCACCGACATCAACCGAACCCTCGGCTCCAGCCTCCGGAACAGCGAGCTCCTCCACGCCGTCCTGAGCCACATCCAGGAAACGGTCGCCTTCGACATTGCCGTGATTCTCAGCATCCCCCCCCAGACGCCCGACCACTGCTCGGTCCTGGATGTCCTTTCCGCCCTTCCCTTTGGCCTGTCCCTGAACAGCGCCCACCCTTTCACAGGGTCCATCCTCGAAGGGGTCGTCAACCAGGGCAACCTCCTTGCCATCGACCGGCCTGAATCGTTCCGCCATCCCCTGGAGCAGGAATTGTTCGTCAAGCCGGGCCTTCACTCGGCCCTCCTCGTGCCCTTGAAGATCGGAGGAGCGGTCACGGGCGTTCTCCTGCTCGGCGCCGTCCAGCCGGGGGCGCTTTCGGGCCAGGAGGAAAAGATGGGCTGGATCGCCTCCCTGCTCTCCCTGGCCCTGGAGAAGAACCGCCTTTCTTCTTCGGTGACCAAGCGCGACCTGGAGATGGAATCGATCAAGCAGATCGGCGGCATCCTGGCCGCCTCGACCTTCGACCGCAAGGAAGTCCTCAAACACACGCTGGACATGATCCAGACGATCATGGATGTCGAAGCGGGGGCGCTTCTTCTGCTCGAAGGCGACGAACTGCTCTTCAAGGTCTCCTTCAACAGCAACCCGGCCATCGATATCGAACTGCTCAAGGGGATCCGCATTCGCCTCGGCCAGGGGATTTCCGGCTATGCGGCGGCCAGGGGGGAAACGGTCCTCATCCGCGATACCCGCCGCTCCCAGCAGTTCCTCCGGGACTTCGACGAGCGAACCGGATTTTCCACCCGTTCGGTCCTCTGCGTCCCGCTCGTCTCCCGGGGTCGGGTCCTGGGCGTGATCGAAGTTCTCAACAAGATCAGCAGCGATTTCAATGACGACGACGTGCATCTCCTTCAGTCCATCGCCACCTCGGTCAGCATCGCCCTGGAGAATTCCCAGCTCTACCAGGAGACGATCTCCATGGCGGAACAGGAGCGCGGAATCCGGAGCATGTTTCAGAAGTTCGTGCCCCGCGAGATTGTCGACAAGATCATCCACGATGCCGAACTGGAAAAACCCCTCTTGGAGGAATTGAAGATCCTGACGCTCTTGAACATCGATATCCGGGGATTCTCCGCCCTGTCCCAGAAGATCGGACCGCAGCGGACGGTCGCCATGCTGAACCGCTTCTTCACCGTCATGGGGGCCATCGTCTTCAAGCACGGGGGCATCGTCGACAAGTACCTGGGCGACGGGTTCCTCGCCATCTTCGGCGCCCCGATCGCGAGCGCGAAAGATGCCGACAACGCCGCCGCAGCCGCCCTGGAGATGCAGGCGACCCTCGCCTCCCTCAACGAACGTTTTCAGGAGGATCTCGAAACGCCGCTCGCCATGGGAATCAGCATCCACACGGGAGAAGCGGTTGTCGGCAACATCGGCTTCGAGAAAAAGATGGACTACACGGTCATCGGCGATTCGGTCAATGCGGTTTTTCGTCTCCAGGAGCTGACCAAGCCCCTGCCGAACTCCATCCTGGTCAGCGAAAAGATGCGGCTGGCGGCCATGAACTCCCAGCTTGAGGTCCGGGAAATCGGCATGGGCGACGCGGGCAGCGCCCTGGGGGAGATGAAGATCTATGAACTCCTCGGCCGGAAACCCAAAAACGGCAAGGACATCTGAAGACCTTTTCCCGCCGCAATCGGCCCTTTAAGTCCCTTTCCCAACCGAACCTTTTGAATTTCACAAAAGATCGCCGAAACCGTCATTGCCGCTCTTTAGGAGGGTGTTGAAAAACACCCTGTTTTGGAGGCTGTTCAAAAACGTTTAGATGCAAGGCGCGCAAAATCTGAGGAATGAGGCGTACTTTTCGTACGCCTCAGTGACGAAGGGTGCAGCGCAACGCAGCAGATGAGCGTTTTTCAACAGCCTGTTAGGAGACGGGCGTCAAGAGGGCCACGCATTCGATATGGGCCGTCTGGGGGAACATGTCGAGGGGCTGGAGACGTTGCAGTTGATAGCCCAGTTCCGCCAGTTGCAGGCAATCCCGGGCCTGGGTCGCGGGGTTGCAGGAGACATAGACGATCCGCTGCGGTTCAAGGGCCGCCACGGCCGAAAGCACCCCGTCGCCGCAGCCGTCCCGGGGCGGATCGAGGATGACGACGTCGGCCTTCTTCCCCGGCAAAACCAATTCTTTGGCCATCACCGCGCCCACGTCGCCCTGAAAAAACGTCGCGTCCGCAAATCCCGCGCGCTGTAGATTGATCCCGGCGCAGCGGACCGCCTCGCGGTCCCCCTCGATGCCGAAGAGCCGTCCGGCCCGGGGCGCGAGAAAAAGGGAAAATAGGCCGCAGCCTCCGTAGGCGTCGACCACCGTCTCCCCGCCCGTAAGCGCCGCCATCTCCAGCACCTGGGCGACGAGTTCGCCCACCAGGGCCTCATTGGCCTGAAAAAACCCCTCCCGGGACACGGTCAGCCGCTTTTCCAGGACGATGCGGGTAACATCTCCCGTTGCGGGTTCTTCCGTCTTTCCTGGCGCAGAAGATTCCTCCGGCCCGTCGGACCAGAACACCCGGCGCTCCCCCGGATGGCGCAACAGACCCTGCCGGAGAGTCTCCCGCAGGGCCCCGTATTTGCGGTTGATCGATTCGGCCACGATGGCGCACCGTTCCACTTCCACCAGATCGTGGCTTGCCAGGGCCATGAGCCCGATCCTTCGCGCACTCCCTCGCCCGCCGGCCAGGTGGAATTCCGCCTTCCCCCGGTAGCCGAAGGGCTGCGGCGAGGCGATCACCGGCAGTACGGAAAGAGCGGGAAGTCTGGCGATCCGGGCAAAGGTCTCGCGGACCTGACGCCCCTTGAGTTCCAGCTGATGGGGATAGGCGATGTGCTGCATCCGGCAGCCGCCGCAGCGGGTGTAATAGGGACAGGGGGGTTCCACCCGCCGGTCCGCCGGGGCAAGGAGCCGCACGACACGCCCGCGGGCATAGCGCTTTTTGACCTCGATGATCTCCACCTCGGCCTCGTCGCCGTCGCAGACAAAGGGGACGAAGACGACCCTCTCCCCTGCCCTGCCGACGCCGTCGCCGCCGAAGGCCACATCCCCGATGGTGATTGTCAACCGCTCGCCTGCCTTCACCGTCCCCCCATCTGCCCTTTTTCCCCCGGCGCTTCGTCCTTGCCGTTCGGCGCCGATCGTGAGCATTCTTAGCATCATCGGCCGGTCCCGTAAACCATTTCCCTTTACATCGGTTGCAAATATTGGTAATGACAACCCCATCTAACCATAAAGGGTGGTAAGGATTTGGAAAACGAGAATGTCCATCGCATAAGCCAGGAAGGCCGGGAAATCGTTCTTGTCGGAACGGCGCACGTCTCCCGGGAAAGCGCCGATCTTGTGGAACAGGTCATCGCCGAGGAGAAACCCGATACGGTCTGCGTCGAGTTGTGCAAGCCGCGTTACGAGGCGATCCGGCAGCAGGACCAATGGCAGCAGACCGATATCGTCAAGGTCATCCGCGAAAAGCGGACCACCATCCTGCTTTCCCAGCTCATGATGGCCTCGCTGCAGCGCAAGATCGCCCAGAAATTCAACATTACCCCCGGCGAAGAGATGCTCCGGGCCATCGCCAAGGCCGAGGAGGCGGGGGCCGAAATCGTGCTTGCCGACCGGGAGATCCGGGTGACGCTCCTGCGCACCTGGCGGAAGATGGGCTTCTGGAACAAGGCAAAATTCCTCACCGAAATCCTGTTCTCCCTTTTTTCCACCGAAGAGATCACCGAAGAGGAGATCGAAAAACTGAAAAAACAGGATGTCCTGGAGCTGGCCCTACAGACCGTGGGCGAGAAGCTGCCGTCGATCAAAACGACCCTCATCGACGAGCGGGACCTCTACCTCGCCCACTCGATCGGCCAGGCCTCCGGCGCCCGGATCGTCGCGGTCGTCGGCGCCGGCCACGTGCCGGGCATCCTCAAGCATCTGGGAGAGGAAATCGACATCGAGGCCCTCAATAAAATCCCCGAGCAGGGGGTCTGGGGACGCTATGCCGGCTGGGGCTTTTCTTTGCTCATCGTCGGGCTCTTCGTCGCCGGCTTCTTCTTTTCCGGTTCCCAGGCGAGCCTGAAAATGATTACCTGGTGGGCCTCCATCACCGCCGCCTTTTCCGGGCTGGGAGCGCTCCTCCTTTTGGCCCATCCCCTGACGATCGCGGCCTCGGCCCTCGCCGCTCCGGTCACGACGCTCCATCCGCTGATCGCGGCAGGCTGGGTCGCGGGACTCGTCGAGGCGTCGCTCCGCAAACCCCAGGTCAAGGACTTCCTGGCCCTCAAGGACGACATCACCTCGCTCCGCGGATTTTTCCGGAACAAGATCACACGGTTGCTTTTGCTCGTCGCGGTCGTCAACCTGACGACGTCCATCGGGACCTTCGTTGCCATTCCGGTCATCATGAGGTTTTTATAACGGAACCCCGCCATGATTGAAAAAAAATCGATGCTCTGCCCGAACTGCCGGAAACTGATCAGCAACGACGAGCCGGCCTGCCCCTATTGCGGGACCGCCCGCCCGGGCTCGCTCTGGAAGCGGGCCCTCGGAGGCCGGTCCCGGTTCGGCGGCGACCCCGTGAACGCGATCATCGCCGTCAATGTGGTTTTCTTTCTCTTTTCGCTCCTCTTGAATCCATCGGGTCTCGGGCTGTCGGCCAATCCCCTGACCTTCCTTTCCCCCTCCGACGGCAGCCTTTTTCTGCTCGGAGCGACGGGCGCACTGCCCATCACCGGCTACGGCCGCTGGTGGACCCTAATTTCCGCCTCCTTCCTCCACGGCGGCGTCCTGCACCTCTTCTTCAACATGATGGCCCTCAAGCAACTGGGACCTTTCGTCCTTGAGGAGTTCGGCTTCCAGCGCTTCGTCACCCTCTATGTCTGGACCGGCATCGCCGGCTTCTTCATCTCCTTTCTGGCCGGCGTCCCCTTTACCATCGGCGCCTCCGCCTCGGTCTGCGGAATGATCGGCGCGATTCTCTACTACGGCAAGAGCCGGGGCGGCTTCTACGGCATGCAGATCTACCGCCAGGCCATGGGGTGGGTTCTGGGGCTCGTGGTCTTCGGACTCTTCTTTCCGGGCATCAACAACTGGGCCCACGGCGGCGGCCTCCTGGCCGGCATCGCGATCGCCTTCCTGGCCGGGTACGAGGAACGCACTCGGGAGGGTTTTCACCACCGCTTTTTAGGCACCGCAAGCCTCCTGCTCACGGCGGCGGTCCTCCTCTGGGCGCTCATTCAGGCCGTCCTGCTCCTGACCTGAGCCCCTCTCGCGTTACCTTTTCTTCGCCCACTCCCACATAGCGCGGTAGGCCTCTTCAAGAGATTGCGCGCAACCGCGGGCATCGCACAGAGACGACCGGGCCACGGCCGTCCGCAGCCCCCGGTGCAAGCCGGTGAGCCGTTCGGCATCGGAAGCAAGAAACTGCGCCAGGGCAATGTATTTTTCCTCCGACGGCGCGACCAGACCGGTCAGGCCGGCGCGGCTGAGAATACTCCAGGAGACCCGGCTCCTATGGTTCGTCCCCTGCAAGGCCAGCACAGGGACGCCCATCCACAACGCTTCGAGGGTGGTCGTGGTGCCATTGTAGGGAAAGGTATCCAGGGCGATATCGATCTCTCCATAGGCCGAAAGGTGCTCCACCAAGCCGGCCGAATACCCTTTGAGGATCAGGCGGTCGGAGCCGATGCCCCGGGCGGCGAAGGCCTGTTCGTATCGCTCGCGGGTCGGCGCATCGTTGAAGGATTTGGCCTTCAGGCATAATCTTGAGGCAGGGACCGCCTTCAGGACCGCCGACCAGAGGTCCAGGACGGCCGGGGAGACCTTGGGAAGATAGTTGAAGGACCCGAAAGTGATAAACCCGTTCTTTTGCACCGGCGCTTGGTCCGGCGGCGGCGGCGCCTCGGCCGGCGGTTGGTAGCAGAGAAAACCGCCCGCCAGCCGCACGAGGGTTTCGGTGTGAAAAGCCTCTTGTCCCGGCGGATCCGTCCAGCCGTCGGTCAGGCGGAAGTCCAGGGCGGAAAGACCGGTGGTTGCCGGATATCCGATATACGACACCTGGACCGGCGCCGGTTTGCGGAAAAAGACGCCGAGCCGGTTGCCGCCCGAATGGCCCGCCAGATCCACGAGAATATCGATGCCGTCCGCGGCGACAAGCCCGGCAACCGCGGCGTCGTCCTTTCCCGCGATGTCGCGCCATTGCGTGGCCAACGCGCGCAATCTTTCCGTGACCCGGTCGGGAACGGCGACATCGGAATAACAGGTGATATCGAAGTGGTCGCGGCAATGGTGCCGGAGGATCGGCTCCACGAAGTAAGCCACCGAATGCAGGCGAAAATCCGGCGACACATAACCGATGCGGAGTTTTCGACTGCCCTTGTCGTTATGACCGCCGGCGCACCCTTCGCCGCTCGCCGGGACAAAGGCCTTCAGGCTCTCTGCAAAGGCCCGGTGCTCGGCCAAGAGTTCCTGATCCGGCACCGCCGTATAGCAGAGGGCCTGCAACAGATTGGAATGCATGGCGAAAAAATCCGGCTTCAGCTTGAGGGCCGTCCGATAGGCCGCGACGGCTTCTGCGGAACGGCCCTGCTCCTTCAGGATGTTCCCCAGATTGCCGTAGGCCATCACATGGCGGGGATCGATGGCCAGCACCTTTCGGCAACACTCCTCGGCCTCGGTCAGAAAACCTTGCCGTTGCCGCAGCGCCCCCAGGTTGTTCCAGGCGCTCTCATAGGAGGGGTTCAGGGCAACGGCCTTTCGATAATGCAAAAGGGCTTCGTCGTACCGTTTTCGCCGGTCCAGGAACAGGGCGAGATTGTACATGGCGATGGCATCGGGCGCATCCCCCTTTACCGACGCCTCCATATAGCGCAGGGCCTCGTCGTCCCTCCCCTGCCCCTCGGCGATCACGCCGAGCATGCGCAAGGCAAGGGAATGTCGCGGCGCCTTTTCGACCACCTGCGCATACAGCTTCCCTGCCGAATCCCTCCGGCCGGCTTGGAACTCTTTTCCGGCCCGCTGGAGAATCCTGTCGATGGCGGATTGTTTCAAGCACCCTCCCTCTTCCTGTCATGACGTCCCAGCCGTGAACCGTGGCTGAAAGAAACGCTGGCGCGCACGTTGAGCGAGGATACGGGAATGCCCTTTTGCCTGTCAAGGAGAACTTGCCCTTCGCCCCAACGGAGTTGACAAGCCGCCGTCCGATGGCCTATGATCGCGGTCATTACTCCGGCAATGATAATACCGATTCCGTCATTCCCGCGAAGGCGGGAGTCCGGGACTGCACGGGATGCCGGATCAAGTCCGGCGTGACCACAGTTGATATGTTTACTTGCCGGAGCCATAAGGGGCTGGGAATGACCGGCTGTTTCCTTTGTTTGGCCGCGCCCCCTTGACGACACCGAAAACGGGACAATTGATCGCAACAGAAAGGACGGACGATGAAAAATTCATTTCGGAGACTTCTCTTCCTGGTTCCGGCGCTCCTGCTGGTTACGGCCTGCGATACGGCCGTCACCGTGGGAAGCAAGACGATCGGCCTCCGCTCCGGGGAGTTCATCTATACCGACGGCTATATGCGCGCCACCTACCTCTTTCCCTTCGAGAAGGTCTGGGCGGCCTGCGAAAAGACCCTGGCAGACATGAAGGCCACCGATGTAGAACGGATCAAGAAGATCGCCGAGGGAGATCTCAAGGCCCTGATCCAGGACGAAAAGATCCGCATCCTGGTGAGTTATGTGGACAGGGAAAACACCTCTGTTTCCATCATGACCGGCACGGCGGGCAACTCCCTGGCGTCGCAGCTCATCCACGACCGGATCGCCGGCACATTGCAGGGCCGCTGAACGGCAGAGCCGGAACCTCCCGGCTCAGCCGCTGGTCAGACAGAGCAGCAGCCCTTTCAGGTACCGGCCCTCGGGATGGGCAAGATTGACCGGATGGTCCGGCCCGGGCCCCAGGACCCGCAGGAGGCGGGCGGTCTTCTTGGCGTCCCGGACCGCGTTAAGAACGATCTTGGTGAAAAGCTCCTCGTCGATGGGATTGGAGCAGGAAAAGGTGGCCAGAATCCCTCCTTCCTTCAAGCGCCGGGCGGCCTGGAGGTTGATCTCCCGGTACCCCCGCGCCGACCGGGCCACATCCTTGCGTGACTTGGCAAAGGCCGGCGGATCCAGGACAATCAGATCGAAGGGGTCGCTTCCCTCCCGGAAATAATCGAAGCAATCGGTCGTCAGGACCGGGTGCCGCTCGGGAGCAAAACCGTTCCGGGTGAGATTCCGCCGGGCGATCTCGTTGGCCGCCGCCGAAGCCTCGACGGAAACGACCTGCGTCGCCCCGCCGCGGGCGGCATAGACGGAAAAAGCTCCGGTGTAGGAAAAGCAGTTCAGGACCGAAGCGCCGTAGCTGATGCTCCCCACGATCTCCCGGTTCAAGCGCTGGTCGAGAAAAAAACCCGTCTTCTGACCGGCCACGGGATCGACCTCGAAGGAGAGGCCGTTTTCCCGGATCTCGGTCGCCGAGGGGGCCTCGCCGGCCGCTACACCGATCCGGTCGGTCAGCCCGTCCAACTGCCGGGAGCGCCCTTCGCTGCGCTCGTAGATTCCCCGGGGCTTCAGAAGTTCGGTAAAAATCCCGACAATCGCCTCCCGCCATTGTTCCATCCCTGCCGTACCGATGGCCATGACCAGCCAATCGCCGTACCGGTCGACCACGAGGCCCGGCATGCCGTCTCCCTCGGCATTGATCAGTCGGCAGCCGTTCGTCTCCGCCGGGACGACCTTTTCGCGGAGCGCCAGCGCCCCTTCGATCCGGCGACGCCAGAAGGCGGCATCGATCCGGAGGGTCGGATCGTCGCTCAGGAGGCGAAAGGCGATGTCGCCGGCGCCGTAAAACCCAAGGGCCAGCGGCCGGCCGCCGCTATCGGCGGCCATCACCACATCGCCCGGTAAGGGCTCGCCCTCCACCCTGGCAACGGCCCCGGAAAAGAGCCAGGGATGGCCGTGGCGGAGCGCCGCCTCGCGCCCCTTCTTCAATATCAATCGCGGATAGCCCATGCGTCTTGTCTCCTTCAGGGTAGTCCCCAGGGGCCGCGGAGGCGGTCGTACTCTTCCCTGGGGAGCTGGACCAAAAGCGGCTGGGCGTCGGGCCTCAGCCAGCCCAGCACCTCCTCCACCGCCGAAGCGTCCAGGGCCGTGCAGCCGGACGTCCCCTGGCCGGGTCCCTGCCAGATATGGAGGAAGATGCAGGAACCGCCACCCGGAACCACAGGGTCCAGGTTATGGTGAACCACCAGGCCCAACCGGTAGAGGCCGTCCTTGCGCCGCATCTCCTCGTCGCTTTGCCACCCCTTGGCCACCACCCGCTCGTCGACAAGGCGGTTGTAGAAGGGGGAGTTGACATCGTCGACACAGCGGTGCTGGTCGGTCATCTGCTCATAGGACAGGCGGAGCCACGGCAGGGCACTCCCTTCCGCCTCGCCGAAGGAAGGGCCCAGGGCAAAGATCCCGGCCGGCGCCTTGCCGTCCCCTTCCCGCTTCTTCGGACCCGCAGCAGCAGCGGTCTCGGGATGACGGCCCGTTCCCCAGGCCAGGCCGTTGCGGCCCACCATGGCCGCCAGCGGTTCCCCCTGGGCGACCCAGGCCGAATCGGCGGCCTGCCGTTCATAGCGCTGCAACCGGGCTTCCGACGAAACCCAGTCCGCCGTCGTCACGACCAGCAGTTGGAGCGAGGGAGGCCCTTGCTTTGCCGGCGCAATGGTGGCGCACCCGAAGAGGGCAAAGGCCGCGAGGGTGCACCCGAGCAGAAGGAGGGTTCTTTTAGTTTTCATCTTTTTCCCTTTTCCCTACTTATCCTTTTTTGATGGGCATTCTACAGGAAGCAGAGGCTCCAGAGGAGGCGCTCATGAAGGCCTTATCAATCGTGCTCAAAAGCATACCTCATCGGCCCGCACAAGGGCGCCCGCGGGATAGAAGATTGCAGTGGAAATGACTAATAGGGCTGCCTTTTCTTACGTTGCAAGACGAGAGAGTATAAAACGATTAAGCGAAACGCCTTCTTCTGCGCAACGGATCACCAAATCCCGGTGTTTTTCAGGGGGAATTCTCAAAGTAAGATGCCCTTTAAATTTCTTAAGTCCCAGGGGCGTTGGCACTGTCTCACCTTCTTCGTGCATCCACTTGACGGACTCCGTAACGACATATTCGATTTCCCGCAGCGCCTCCTCGATGGTATCCCCGTGGGCGGACAGGGAAGGAAATTCCAGACATCTGGCCACATGACAATGGTCATCCTCCGACCACTCGATCCGATATGTATATTTCTCAATGTCACTCTTCATTTTTCTTCGCCTCTATTTTCTCAATGGCTCTTTTAACGTCCCTTACCTGGTAAAACTTTGCCATCTTGTCAACTTATTGTAGGTTTATCCTCGGATCACCTTTCCAGGGTGTTTTGAAGATGTAATGACTGCCCCGTATCCTCGGCTTACCGAAATATTTTCGACAAATCTTCAGCAGATCGGAAAACAAGACATTTTGTAGACTTTCCAGATGCTCATTATCTTTCATGGCCGCCATGATAGCGCATGTGCTATCGCCTGTCAAGGGTATTGCCCGAGTCATTTCTCTTTCCGGACATCTGTCGTCGCAGACCGACGGATCAGGGCGGATCTACCAGAAAGAGGGTATCGCCGACATCATCGAGTAAACCATATCCTTATTGGGAATCAGATGGCTTAGAAGCTTTCATCTTGTAGCTCTCAGGCAATTGTGAGCGTAACTTCCAAGATGTGGCTATTACGTTTAGCTACAAGTCCGCGACTGGTTTCATCCATCGATACTGAGCATTACGGATCGTAACGCGTAACGGAAAGGTCAGCTAGCGGCGGTCGTCCTTTCCCGCCGATTTGCTGCACCGTCTCGTTGGGCGGTTATGTCAACAAGCCACTTACATCTCTATCCCCATTCATGCCTCACATTCCTTGTCAGTATTTGATCTCGAACTCGGTTTGCCTAAGAAATCCTATAAGTGTATCAGCACTGGCAGAACTGGCCGAATTCAGCGACACATGAAGCTCAATCCAGGTATCACCAAGGATGCAATCTGCAAGCATATGAGGGAGACCCGTAGCCTTTGAAGTATACAGGATGATCTCCCATTCTTTTTCTTTCATAAGGGATATATTTTCGGAGGCTGGAAGGCCATGCTCAATAATTGCTTTCTCTCGAATTTCCCAGTTCTTCTGGCTCCCTTGATAACGCCGCGCTGGCTCAAACCACCCCGAAACGATAATTCCTGTCTTGGTATCTATAAATTGGAAATATCTTGGACTGTTCGTCCCTCCGCCGAGCCTGGGAGTATCGAGAATGAAACTTTTCTTAGGAAATTTCAAAACTACTTTACTTAGTGGGACCGTGAGTACGTACCGCTCTGCAATTTCTGCAATCTGAATTGATTCCCGAGAACGGTTAGATTCCATTCGGTTAATCTTCACCCTTGCTTGGGGGACATAACGCGAATCAGGATAGTTTTCTATTAGGTAGTTTAAGGCACCCATGGAATCATCGTATTTTCCCAAACCTTCATAGCAGGTAGCTCTCAGAAAGATTATTTCAGCTTTTAAGTCAGGCGTTGGAGTTCTATAACTTTCAGCTTCAGAAAGTCTCTTTAACGCAAATTCATATTCCCCCTTCGATATCCCGGAATGAGCTCTTGACATTGCACCATTCTGAGCGGTAGCACATCCTAAAAAAGTGATCGCGCAAAAACCAATTGCGATAAAAAAGAACATCCTCTTCATACGAATAGTCCTCCCCGGTAGTACAACGAAAAGCAAAGCTGGAGCAGGCGATCGGCTTTTGCGGATTGTTGGGCTTTTCATATTCCTCGTTTAATGAATTTTTCTATCTCATTTTCGCCAAGAGGTGCAAGACCAGCCTCTTGCATTGCTCTATACCAATTGCATAGAGCATGGTTCATCCACGACGGCGCTTGGTTCCAAACAGGCCCAATATGTTTTATCCACAAATCAATCTCGGTTTTAGTAACATTCTTGTCTTTCGCAAAAATACTGGCAATTTGCGTTAGTGTTTTTGCCAGAGATTCATCAATAACGTCTTGCGGCAGCGACCAGTGAGCTTTTCCCAAACAATCAGTGTAGAATGCAATTTGCTTTACTTGATCTAAGATATACGGATGGTCTGATGATTCATCAAAAAGTGCTTTGAAGTCTTCTAACTTTCGCGCACCTTGTTGTGCAAATTGAGGTAATAACCAAGTAGCATTTTTCTTTGTGTGTGATCTGTAATGGTTCCACGCCTCATTGACATCTCCTGTTGTTTTGGCAAGAGCCAATTCCCGCAGAATCGATACTTTCCCTGCTTCTTCGATTGAAAGAATTGCTAAGGCTGCAGCTGAAGGAAAACGTCCAGCCTCAAGCAATAAATTGGCATCTTCAAATAAGCGTTTAGCATTTTTTTTAGCGGCATTAATGCCTTCAGCAATCTGATCTACAGTCAACTTACCTTTATATGAATCAAGTCTCTTTTTCATCCCTATTTTCATGTCCAACGATTAATATACCCAATAGGCAATTCACGAAACTTTGTAAAATCCTACTCTAACTGACGATAAACGAAAAGAAAAGATTACGCTCTTAAATCAGCATAGTTTATTTTCGGCCTTTTGGTATTTTTTGGTAATAACGACCAAAAGTCAAGCAGATACGAATATGGAAAAACTGACAACAACAGCGAATACCGTTTGAAAGTAAGCATCCCCTCGGAATAAACGACGCCCTGTTTTTCAGCAAGTTCTAAAGACAAACCCGGCCTAAAGAAATCACGCATTGGATTCTGCGCCATTCCTCCTGCATTCATCGCCTGTCCCGATCATCCATTCAGAAGATGGCATTTGAATTCCGCATTTCTGTCGCTTCAGCACTTCGTCGAGAAGGAAAAGCGTCCCCGTCGATGGCCTATTCGGCAGCTTGTCGACCTGCCGGATAGGCTCCCATCTTAAAATAATATCGCCGCGGCGATACGACTTATCTATTCTATACCATTAAGCTTCTACCGACGATCATGATCATTTTGCCTTCCTTTTTCGCCCTCAATTTTTGCGGCTTCAGACCACCTTCGCTGGCTCTTTTTCGTTGGTTGAAAGAGCCCGGCCTTCGAAGCCATAAGACCGGGACAAGACACCATTATCGCCCTTCCCCGGCAGGGGCGTGGACCTCTTTCAGCAACTCGAAGATGACGTAGTTGGCGGCCATGAGACCGAAGATGCCCGGCATGGTGGAGATGCTGGGCAGAGCCCGGCGTTTGCGTCCGCGGACGTACGGCCCGATGGACTCGGGCGCCGGCGCGGTATCCTCGGCTTCGTAGGCGGCCTTGATCGGCGGTTCCTCTGAGTAGATCACCGGCGGATCGGCGGCGAGTTTCTTGCTGCGCAAATGACGCCGCAGGGCCCGGGCCAGCGGGCAGGCGGCCGTCTTGTTCAGGGTGGCGATCCGGATCGCGAAAGGGTCGGTCCGGCTGCTGGCCCCCAGGGCCGAGATGATCCGGAGGCGATGCTCCGTACAGTACTGGATCAGGGCCGCCTTGGGGTTGAGGCTGTCGATGGCGTCCACGACAAAGTCCAGGTCCGGCGTGATCAAGGTATCGGCGGTATCGAAGTGGAAAAAGGCATGCCGCACGTCCAGCTCCAGGTCGGGATTGATCGCCAGGAGGCGCGCCCGGCCCGCCTCGACCTTGGGCGTTTCGAGGTTGGTGGAAAGGGCGAGCAGTTGGCGGTTCACGTCCGTGGCCTTGATGATGTCGCAATCGATGATGCGGAGCCTGCCGATCCCGGCCCGGACCAGGGCCTCGGCGGCATAGGCGCCGACGCCCCCCAGCCCCACGACGGCGACCTTGGCCTGTTGCAGCCGTTCAAAGCCCGGCTTGCCATAGAGCATGATGCTGCGAAAAAAGAGGTCTTCGGCCATGGTTCTTCCTCTCGATAGCGGTATCCTGCCCGCGGCGGTTCGCCGGCTCTGGCGCCTTCAGGCAGGGGGAATTCTGGAAAACAGCCGCAGCGTGTTTTCGGTGCTCAAGCGGCCGACCTCGGCCAGCGGAAGCCCCCGGAGGTCGGCGATCTTCCGGGCCACCTCCAGGACGTGCCGGGGTTCGACCGCCGAGGCGACCATCGATTCCGTGGCGATCGACGGGGCATCGGTTTCCAACAAAAAGCGGTCCAACGGGACGATCGCGGCAGTCCTATGGTACTTCCGGGCATTGCTCCGCGTGACCGATCCCGAAAAGGAGATATAAAAGCCCAGGGCCACAAACCGGGCCAGCCCCTCTGCCCCGCCGGCATAGGAATGGAGCACCCCTGAGAGCCTTCCCTGGTAGGGCTTCAGGATACCGTATAGCGAATCGTAGGCCTTTCGGCAGTGGAGCAGGACCGGAAGGTTGAACTCGGCTGCCATGTCCAACTGGCTGACCAAGGCCCGCACCTGCAGGTCCGCCGGCGGGCATTCAGGGGAGAGGTCCAGGCCGATCTCTCCGACGGCCACGGCATCTGCGCGGCGCAGATAAGGACGCACCTGCTCGGGGTCGAAACTTTCGTCGATATACCAGGGATGGAGGCCGTAGGCGGGAAAAACAATGCCCCGATAGGCCTCAGCCAGTTGCGCGGTGCGCTCCAGAGATGCCAGGTCATAGGCCGGAACGACAAAGCGTCCCACCCCGGCGGCCTGCGCCCTGGCGATGACCTCCGGCAGCGCGGCGCTAAAGGCGGGATCGTTCAAGTGGCAGTGGGTGTCGATGAGGTCCATTCGGTCGCCGTCGTCCTATGATTACGCCGGCAACAGGGGGCCTGCCGGTTAATGATTGATAAGACACTGCTTTCTGACGGTCGGAGTATATGGGAACCGAATCTTGCCTGTCAATGGCAAATTGGGAAGAAAGAAGTATGCCGGTTACCTCTCCGCTTATCTGCGGAAAGTCGCAGGCGACAAGCTGAAAAACTTTGACTATTTCACAAGTGGGGAATAAAATCGGAACCAGTTCATCGAGTTGGCATCTCCTAACGCGCTCTCGTCGGAGACCGGGGACGAGGGAAAAAGCCGGACTTATGGGCACAGGGTTAACCATCCAACCGACCGCGAAACCGTAGCTAATCCCGACAATCATTGACCGTGCAGCAGAGGGACCGAAGCGGAAGACCCTTGCGCTCAACGAAAGGAGAGACGGGGCGATGAGAAAAGATCGGGCCGGCGCCCGCCGTGGCTTGCCGTGGCGGTGTTTGTTTTCGCTTCTCTTGACGGTTTTTTTCCTTGAAACGCCTCTCCTGAACGCCGACGATCGCATCGTGCGGATCGGCGTTTACGACAATGCCCCGAAAATCTTCCTGGCCGAATCCGGAAAACCCGCCGGCATTTTCATCGATCTGATTGAATACATCGCAAAAAAAGAAGGCTGGACCTTGCATTACGTGCCGGGCACCTGGAAGGAAGGGCTGGACCGTCTGGAACGCGGGGAAATCGATCTCATGCCCGACGTGGCCTATACGCCGGCCAGAGAGAAGCAATTTTCCTTTCACAAGGTTCCGGCCCTCTCCGCCTGGGACCAGGCCTACAGCCGGAAGGGCAGCGGGCTGCAAAGCCTCCTGGATTTCAATGGGAAGCGCGTTGCGGTCCTGGAGGGATCGGTTCAGCAGGAAGAATTCATGCGGATGGCCGAGAGTTTCGGGCTGAAGATGACCATGGTCGCCGCTCCGGATTATAAACGGGCTTTTGAGATCGTGGCGAAGGGCGAAGCCGACGCGGTGGTCGCCAATAATTTCTACGGGACGCAGTACGCAAGCAAGGCCGGGCTGGAAGAAACGGCGGTCATCTTTCATCCCTCCGCCCTCTATTTTGCAGCGCCCCACGGCGCGAAAGAGCCCCTGTTGCCGGTGATCGACGGCTATCTGCTGGAGATGAAAAAAGACCCGAAATCCATCTATTACGAATCACTCCAACGCTGGGCCGCCGAGGAGGTCAAGTTCAAGCTGCCGGCCTGGCTGCCGATCGTCGGCCTTGCCCTGGGCATCATCCTGCTGATGAGTCTGGCGGGCAGTTTGATCCTGAAGCGCCAGGTGAACGAGCGCACCCGGGAGTTGCAGCGGATCAATCGGGAGATGGAGCAGCGGATCATCGAACGCACGGCGGACCTGGCCAAAGCGATGGAAAGGGCCCAGGAGTCGGATAGGCTCAAATCCGCCTTCCTGGCGACGATGTCCCACGAACTGCGCACTCCCCTCAATTCCATCATCGGCTTCACGGGCGTCATCCTCCGCGAACGGGTCGGTCCGTTGAACGAAGAGCAGCGGAAACAACTGGCCATGGTGCGCGGCAGCGCCCAGCATCTCCTGGCGTTGATCAATGACGTCCTGGACATCTCCAAGATCGAGGCGGGCCAATTGACGCTGCTTCAGGAAGAGGTCGCCCTTCGCCAGGTGATCGAAAAGGCGGTGCAAAGCACACGCCCCTTGGCCGATGCCAAGGGGGTGGAGCTGGCCTACGAAATCGCCCCTGAGCTTTCGACCGTCCCCGGCGACGGCCGGCGCGTGGAGCAAATCCTGCTGAACCTGCTGAGCAATGCCATCAAATTTACGGAAAAGGGTTCCGTCAGGATCGTCTGCGACTCGGACCAGAGCCATGTCATTGTCAGGGTGATCGACACGGGGATCGGCATCAAGCCCGAGGACCTGGACGCCGTCTTCGAGACCTTCCGGCAGATCGATTCGGGCCTCAGCCGCAAGTATGAAGGCACGGGGCTGGGCCTTTCCATCTCCCGAAGGCTGGTGCAATTGATGGGCGGGCAGATCGGCGTGACCAGCACCTGGGGTTCGGGAAGCACTTTCCGCTTCACCCTGCCCAAGCAAAGGAGCAAGCCATGAAGGGAAAAATCCTGGTAATCGAGGACAATGAGCAGAATCTCTATCTCATCCGGTACATCCTTGAGGATTGCGGCCATGAGGTCTTCGCGGCGCTGGACGGCAAGGAGGGGATTGAACTGGCGGCCTCGCTCCGGCCCGATCTGATCCTCCTGGACATCCAGTTGCCGATCATGGACGGTTATGCCGTGGCCCGTCACCTGAGGAAAAACCCTCACCTTACCGCCACCCCGATCATTGCCGTCACCTCCTACGCCATGCCCGGCGACCGGGAGAAGGCGCTGGCCGCCGGATGCACCGGCTATATCGAAAAACCCATCGATCCGGATACCTTCGAGGCGCAGGTGGAACAATATCTTTCTGTGCCAAACCGTTAGAAAGGAGCCCATGAAAAAAAGAGTCCTGATCGTCGATGACAACCTGACCAATCGGTACCTGCTGGAAACCCTGCTACAGGCGGAAGGGATCGAGACGACTTCGGCGGAAAACGGTCGGGTCGCTTTGGAGAGCGCCCAGGCCGCGCCTCCGGACCTCATTATTTCGGACATCCTGATGCCGGTCATGGACGGCTATCTTCTCTGCCGAAACTGCAAGGCCGATGAGCGACTTCGCCGGGTCCCTTTCTTCTTTTACACCGCCACCTATACGGAGCCGAAGGATGAAGCCTTTGCCTTGAGCCTCGGGGCGGAGCGATTCATTCTCAAGCCCCAGGAGCCGGAGACCTTGCTCCAGATGGCGCAGGAGATCTGGGATCGGCCGGCCACGGCCGAACCGGAACCGCAGCCCCCCCGACCGCTCGGCGAAGAGATGGAGTTCTTCCGTCATTACAACGAGGTCCTTTTCGCGAAACTGGAAAAGAAGCTGCTGGATCTGGAAACGGCCCATGAGAAGCTTAAATGCCTGGAGGAACAGTATCGGCTGAGTTTCGAGAATGTGACGGATATCGTCTGGACGCTCGGCACCGACTTCATCGTCCGCAAGATGTCGCCCAGCGTGGAGCGGATGCTGGGATATCAACCGCAGGATTTCATCGGCCGGTCCGCCTCCGAGGTGGTCAAGATCCTTGCCCCGGATGCGTTGGAACGGGCCATGGGCGATATCAGCCTGGTCTTGCAGGGACGCACCATTCCGGCGGCGGTCTATTCGCTCGTAACCAAGGACGGCGCCGTCAAGACAGGTGAAATCAGCGCCGCACCCATGCTGAGCAAGGGCAACATCGTCGGCTTGGTATCCGTGGTCCGCAATATCACCGAACGCAAGCAGGCGGAGGAGACGCTGCGTGAGAGCGAGAATCGCTTCCGTCATCTCTTTGAACATATGAGCAGCGCCGCGGCTACCTACGAAGCCGTCGACGAGGGAAGGGATTTCGTTTTCCGGGATTTCAACGCTGCGGCGGAACAGCTGGAAAAAATCAAAAGAGAAGAGTTACTGGGCAAACGGGTGACAGAGATCTTTCCGGGTGTCCGTGACTTTGGTCTCTTGGAGGTCTTTCTGCGGGTCTGGAGAACAGGGGTATCTGAGGATCATGACGTTTCTTTATACCGAGACCAGCGGATTGCCGGCTGGCGGGAAAACCATGTCTACAAGCTGCCTTCCGGAGAGATCGTGGCGATCTACGACGACGTGACGGTGCGCAAGCGGATGGAAGAGTCCCTGCTCCTCCAGCAGGAACGACTCGACTTGGCACAAATTGCGGGCAAGGTCGGGATCTTTGACTGGGATATGGTGGCGGACCGCAGCCAGTGGACCCCCCAATTGCGGGCGATCTACGGTATCGAACCGGGAAGCGGTGCAGTCACCAGCGACGACTGGAGCAAGTTGGTACACCCCCGGGACGTGACGGAAGCCCGGCTGGCCGTGCAAAGATGCATCCTGGCGAAGTTGCCGGAGATTGAAGGAGACTACCGGATTGTTCACCCCGACGGCGAGGTCCGCTGGCTTTCGAATCGCGCCAAGATTTTTTATGACTCAACCGGGAAGCCCCTGCGCATGGTCGGCACCAGCGTTGACATCACCGAACGCAAGCAAGCCGAGGAAGCCCTGCGGGAGAGCGAGGAAAAATATCATTTCTTGTTCGACAACTTGCAGGATGCGGTCCTGTTGACCAAGCCGGACGGTTCCATCCTGGAGGCCAATCAGGCCGCTTGCGAGATGTTCGGCAGGACCGTGGAGGAACTCAGAGCCGTCGGCCGCAACGGCGTGACGGATGTGAATGACCCCTGTTTACAGGCGGCATTGGCGGAACGGGCGCGTACCGGCAGCGTGGTAGCCGACCTGACCATGCATCGTGCCGACGGCAAGACATTCCTGGCCGTCGTCCGCTCGAATGTCTACAAAGATGCCGATGGGGATCAAAAGACCAGCATGATCATCCGGGACGTCACCGAACATAGGAAGGCGGAGGCGGCCCTACAGGAGAGCGAAAACCGGTACCGGAGCTTGTTTCAGGATCACTCGGCCGTCAAGTTCATCATCGATCCGGATACGGGAAGTATTGTCGAAGCCAATGCCGCGGCTGCCCGCTATTACGGATGGTCGCGCGAACAACTCTTGCAGATGAAGATTCAGGAGATCAACACGCTCTCACCGGAAGCCGTCGGCAGCGAGATGGAGAAAGCGCAGGGCCAAAAGCAGATCCATTATGAATTTCGCCATCGGCGGGCCGATGGGTCGATTCGGGACGTCGAGGTATTCAGCAGCACGATTGAAGGCAAAGGGAAGTCTTTACTCCATTCCATCATTCATGACATCACCGAGCGCAAACGGGCGCAGGACGCCTTGCAGGGCAGCGAAGAAAACTTTCGCCGCTCTCTGGACGAATCGCCGCTGGGCATCCGCATCGTCTCCCCGGGGTCGGAGACGGTCTACGTGAATCAGGCCACCCTCGATATCTTCGGCGTTGACTCTTTCGCTGAATGGCAGGAAACGCCGGTGACGAGCCGGTACTCCGAAAAAAGCTATGCCGATTCCCTGGTGCGCAACGAGCAAAGGCGTTCAGCCGAGGATGGGCCTGCCGAGTATGAGATCGAGATCGTAAGAAACGATGGAGAAGTCCGTCATCTCCAGGTCTGGCGCAAGAAAATCACCTGGAACGGAGCGGAGCACTACGAGATCATCTATCTGGACATCACCGATCGCCTCAGGGCGATGGAAGAGCTGCAAAAGGCCAAGGCGCAATTGCTCCAATCCGAGAAACTGGCCGCTCTGGGACGCCTGTCGGCCGGGGTGGCCCATGAAATCCTCAATCCCGTCAACGTCATCTCCCTGGCGCTCCAGATGCTCATGATTAACGGCGAGACGACGCCTCAGGCCAAGCAGAAGCTCGGCATGTGCATCGAGCAGACCGGCCGCATCGTTGCCATTGCCGAGGATCTCAAGCAGTTTTCCCGGGTCAAGGAAAAGAGACTTGCCCTGGGCGATATCACCGGGCTCGTAAACCATGTCCTGGAGTTCAGCAGGCCTCAACTTAAGATGAACGGGATCGAAACCGAGGTCCAATTTGGGGACGAACTGCCGGCCACCCTCATGGACGCGGCCAGAATCGAACAGGTCCTCCTGAACCTCATTACCAACGCCGCCGACGCCATGGAGGGAAAAAAGGAAAAGACGCTCCGGATCACCATCGGCAGGACCAGGACGGATGAAGGGAAGGATTGTCTGAAGCTTGCCGTTGCCGACACCGGGTCCGGAATCCGCCAGGAGAACCTGAACCAGTGTTTTGAACCTTTTTTCACCACCAAACCCCCGGGCAAGGGGACAGGGCTGGGTCTGTCCATCTCCTTCGGCATTATCGAGGATCATGGCGGCAGAATCTGGGCGGAAAACAACGAAAAAGGGGGCGCCACCTTCTGCTTCGAAGTTCCGATCGTCCCAGACAAGACCGCAGAGGCTTCTTAGGCAGCGAATCTTGCGTGTCAATGCCTGCCGCCGTCCCGCTTGCCTATCATTTCCCGGCGCATTTCCAGAGGCGCGCCCAAAAAAGAGGGGGCCGAGATCACTCGCGGCCCCCTCTTTGGTTCACCTTGCTTGGCGCCGCTACTTCTTCGCCAGGTACTCGTGGATCGCCTTGGCGGCCTGGCGGCCCGCACCCATGGCCAGGATGACGGTGGCCGCACCGGTGACGATGTCGCCGCCGGCATAGACGCCTTCACGGCTCGTTAGCCCTGATTCGTCCTTGGTCACGATGTAGCCCCACTTGTTGGTCTCGAGACCGGGCGTGGTCGAAGGAACGATGGGGTTGGCCATGGTCCCGACGGCCACGACGACGGTGTCCACGGGGATGACGACCTCCGCCCCCTTGATCGGCACCGGCCGGCGACGGCCCGAGTCGTCGGGTTCGCCCAGTTCCATCTGCTGACAACGGACGCCGGTCACCCAGCCCTGCTCATTGCCGATGTATTCCAGGGGATTGGTGAGGAACTTGAACTGCACCCCCTCTTCCTTGGCGTGATGCACCTCTTCTTTTCTCGCCGGCATCTCCGCCTCGGTCCTCCGGTAGATGATGAAGGCGTTGTCCGCCCCCAAGCGCAGGGCCGTCCGGACCGAATCCATGGCCACGTTGCCGCCGCCCACGACGGCGACGTTCTTGCCCCGGACGATGGGGGTGTCGTATTCGGGGAAACGGTAGGCCTTCATGAGGTTGGAACGGGTCAGGTACTCGTTCGCCGAGTAGATCCCGCTCAGGTTTTCCCCGGGGATGTTCATGAAGACCGGGGCGCCGGCCCCCACCCCGAGGTAGACCGCCTGGTACCCTTCGGCGAAAAGCTCGTCCACCGTCTTCATCCGGCCGACGACGGCGTTGGTCTCGATCTGGACGCCGAGCTTCTTTAGGTAATCCACCTCGGCCTCGACGATCGCCTTGGGAAGCCGGAACTCGGGAATCCCGTAGACCAGCACGCCGCCCGCCTTGTGGAGGGCCTCGAAGACCGTCACGTCATAGCCGAGCTTGATCAGATCGCCGGCAATGGTCAATCCCGAGGGACCGGCCCCGACGATGGCGACCTTCTTGCCGAGCTTGGCCGGAGGCTTGGGGATGGAGATCTTCCCGGCATTGCGTTCGTAGTCGGCGGCGAACCGCTCCAGGCGGCCGACGGCCACCGGCTCGCCCTTCTTGCCCAGGATGCAGAACTTCTCGCACTGGTCTTCCTGAGGACAGACCCGGCCGCAGACCGCGGGCAGGCCGTTGGTTTCCTTCAGCTTCAGGGCCGCCTCGATGAATTTTCCTTCGGCGATGAGGCCGATGAAGCCGGGGATGTTGACATCCACCGGGCAGCCGGCGACGCAGCCGGGCTTCTTGCACTGGATGCACCGCTTGGCCTCGGTCATGGCCAGTTCGTCGGTGTAGCCCGTCGGCACTTCTTCGAAATTGCGAACCCTGACCTTGGGATCCTGTTCGGGCATCTTCTGGCGGGGCACTTTTTCCTTTTTGGGGGTTATTTCATTATTTTCCATGGCATTGGCACCTATGCGCTTCGAAAGCTTCTTTTTCCTGCGTACAGTACATCCGCAGGCGGTTGGTGAGTTGGGCAAAATCGACCTGATGGCCGTCGAATTCCGGACCGTCCACGCAGGTGAATTTGGTCTGCCCCCCGACAGCGACGCGGCAGGCGCCGCACATCCCGGTGGCATCCACCATGATCGAGTTCAAGGAGACGATCGTCGGGATGGTGTAGGGCTTGGTCACGTCGCAGAGGACCCGCATCATGGGCACCGGGCCGATGGCGTAGACCCGGTCGATCTTTTCCTTCGAATCGATCAGGTTCTGGAGGACCGCGCTCACGAAGCCGTGGAAGCCGTAGCTGCCGTCGTCGGTGGCCACGATCAGTTTGTCGCTCACCTTTTTCATCTCCTCTTCGAGGATGAGCAGCGACTTGTTCCGGGCCCCGATGATCGAGGTGACCCGGTTGCCGGCCTTCTTGAGGGCTGCGGCCAGGGGGTAGACGACGCCGACGCCGACGCCGCCGCCGATGCAGACCACGTGGCCGAAGTTCTCGATCTCCGTCGGGTTGCCGAGGGGCCCCTGGAGGTCCATGAGTGCCTCGCCGGCCTTCATCTTGGCCAGGGCCGCGGTCGTCTTGCCCACCACCTGGAAGATGATCGTGATCGTTCCCTTTTGCTCGTCCGAATCGACAATCGTCAGGGGAACCCGCTCCCCCTTCTCGTCGATCTTCAGGATGATGAACTGGCCCGCCCGCCGCTTCTTCGCGATCGCGGGTGCGTCAAGGACCATCCGGACGACATTTTCCGATAAATCCTGTTTTTCAATTATTCTGCTCACGCTTCCTTCTCCTCATCATTGATTGCGGCCGTCCCGATCGCCGGCAAACCCTGCGGTCTTAGGCCATCGTCCCCGTTTTCCATCCGAAAAAGGGAACCTTCAGGCTCCCGCATCCATCTTATCCTCTGGACAGGGACCCTGTGAAATTTTACACAGCACCCTAATACTCAGGAGAAAATTTGTCAAGCATTGGAGAAGGAAAATCTTTTACTATTTGGTGCAGCGCCTGTGAAATTTTACACAGCGCTCTAATACTCGTGAGGCAGTTTATCCAACTCGGCAAGCGAAAAGACCGGCCCGTCCTTGCAGACGTATTTTTCGCCCACATTGCAACGGCCGCATTTGCCGATCCCGCACTTCATCCGCATCTCCAGGGAGGTGAAGATGTTCTCCTTGGAAAAGCCGAGTTCGAAGAAGACCGGCAGGGTGAAACGGATCATGACCGGGGGGCCGCAGATGACGGCGACGCTGTTTTCCGCCGAAGGGGCGATCTCCCGGCAGACGGCCGGGACGAACCCTTCCCGCCCCTTCCAGGTTTCATCTCCCTTGTCGACGGTGACATGCATCCGGATGTCCGTCCGTTTTTCCCAGGCCGCCAGTTCCTCCTTGTAGCAGAGGAGCCCCGGCGTCCGGGCGCCGTAGATGACGGTAATCTCGCCGAAACGGGACCGATTCTCTTCCTTAAGCATGTAGTGAATCAGCGAACGCAGGGTCGTGAAGGCAAAGCCGCCGCCCACGACCACGATGTTCTTCCCTTCCAGAGCATCGAGAGGCCAGGCATTGCCCAGCGGCCCCCGGACGCCCATCCGGGCGCCCACGTCGAGATCGTGGAGGGCCGCGGTGACGATGCCGCTGGAGAGGCTGGCCACCCGCTGAACGGTAAATTCGAGATACCCGGTTTGGGTCGGAGAAGAGGCGATCCCGATGGGGCTTTCCCCCTTCCCCAGGATCGACAGTTCGGCGAATTGCCCGGGTAGGTAACGGAACCGCTCCTCATCTTCTTTATTGACGAAAGCAAATCGGAAGGTCTTGATATCCTTCGTATCGACCTCGGTGACGATCTTCACGACTTCCACGGGCATGGGAATATAGGGATTCTGCATCTTCAATCCTCGTCTAGTTTTTCTTTTTCCGGGCCGGCAGTTTCCCTTCGGCCTTTTTTCAGTGTTGAAGCGGTTCCGGCGCCAAAAAGCCGGGAGCCTCTTACAGCTTCGCCGCCTTCTCCACGATCGAGAAGATGTCGATATTCACCGGGCAGGACCGGGTGCAGCGTCCGCAGCCTACGCAGGAGATGCAGCCGTACTTGGTCACGTGATAGGAGTACTTGTGGCAGACCTTCTGGCGGTACCGCTGAAAGATCCGGGGCCGCGGATTGTGGCCGCTGGCTTCCAGGGTAAAATCGGTGAACATGCAGGCGTCCCAGAACCGCTTTCTCGCTCCCTTCCGGAAGAGGGTCTCGTCGTTGATGTCGAAACAGTAGCAGGTGGGGCAGACAAAGGTGCAGGCGCCGCAGCTGATGCAGGCCGCCGACACCTCTTCCCAGAACGCCGTCTTTTCGAAGATTCCGGTCAGCTTCCCGGCGATCTCAGTATCCTTGATCTCGGCGAAGCGGGTCTTGACCTCCCGGCCTTTGCGGAGGGTCTCGTCAAAAAAGGCCTCGTCGGCAGTTGCGGCGGCTTCCAGAACGGCCAGCCCTTTCAGGAGCGCCTCCCCTTTTTCAGTGATGCCCTTCAGGAGCAGGTCCCCGTCCTTTTTGACCATAAAGACGTCGCTTCCCGACGGATCAGCGGCCTGGATTGCCAGGGTGTTGTAAAAATCGGCCGGATCGGGCGGCAGCGACGGATCGAAGGCAAAACCCACGACCACGGTCTTGTCGCGTCTTTCTTTCCAATAGGGATCGATGATGCCCGCGCCCAGGAAGTGGCGGTCCATGATCGCGAAACTCTGGACATCGCAGGGCCGCACCCCGAAGAGCACCGAGGGCGCAACGGCAATGGGCACCGCTTCAGCCTCTGCATTCCCCTTTTCCAGACGGTAGCGGATCAGATCCTCGGACTGGGGGAAAAAGACGAATTTGGGGCTCAGGGCCGTATTGTAGAAATCCAGGGTCACCGCGGCCGGATCTTGAATCGCCTGAAAATTGACTGCCTTTTCGTCCCGCACGGGCGCATAGAGCGGCCCTTTTTCCATCAGTGCTGCCGCCAAACCGCCCAACTTATCGAGGCCTATCTTCTTGAGCACAACGTTCTCCTTCCCTCAGCGAGCGTCTCCCGACGATCGGAAGATCGCTACTTCAGCATCTCGTCCGAATCCTGGTTCCCGTAATTGACCATGACGGGCTTGTCGTCCGTCTTCATGCCCGCGGCCTGCTGGAACAGCTCCTCGCACTCCTTGGCCAGCTTCTTGTGGAAGAGGTAAAGGGGGATGTCCACGGGACAGGCGCGGCTGCATTCGCCGCAATCGATGCAGCGCCCCGCCAGATGGTAAAACCGCGTCAGATGGTACATCAGGTTGCCGTCGGCGGTGGGCGATTTATCGGCCCAGCGGGGCTTCGAGGCATCCATGAAGCAGGGATCGCAGTAGCACATGGGGCAGGCCTTGCGGCAGGCAAAGCAGCGGATGCATTTGTCGAATTCCTTTTTCCAGAAGGCCAGGCGGGCCTCCTGGTCCATCGCTTCGTATTGGGCAAGAACCTCATAGGGGGAACCGGTTTCGACGCCCCGGATCTCCTCGCCCAGGAGAATGTCGTAGAGCACGGGATTCACGAGGCTGCCCATGGTGGTTCGGTCGATCGCCCGGCCGGTCTTGGGATCTTTCAATCCCGCAAAGGGGATCCCGAGGAGCACCAGATCCTCCCGGCAGACCTTCTCCTCCTGGATCAGCTGGACCACGGCCCGGCTGTCGGCGGCCTTGACGGCAACGGCGATCCTCGTCTTGGGGGGATACTTGGTGAGGTATCTCGCCAGATTGAAGGTGCAGTATTCGTTGAAGACCAGGTTTTCGGCCTCTTCCACGGTCTTTGCGGCATAGGGAATCGGATGGTCGTCGCCGTAGCCGCGTCCGTAGGCCAGAACCACGGACACCTCCTTGCTTTCCAAGAGCCGCTTCGCTTCCCTTATGAGATTTTCTTCGATTTGTTTGATGGCGGTCATGGGCGTTCACCCTGATTGGCTTCGATCCGGAATGCCTTCTGCGGTCCCAGTTTTTTGAGATCGTTGGTAAATTCGGTCACCACCTCGGCGTACTTGTTTCCTTCCGAGGCGGAGATCCATTCGACCCGAAAGCGCCGCGGATCCATGCCTGAAAATTCCAGGATCTTCTTGGTGATCGCAAGCTTTCTCCGGGCATAGAGGTTTCCCGTGCCGTAATGGCAATCTCCGGGATGGCAGCCGCCCACGAGCACCCCGTCGGCGCCGAGCTGAAAGGCCCGGATGATGAACGAGGGGTTGATCCGGCTCGAACACATCACCCGCACCGTCCGGACGTTCTGGGGATATTTGAGCCGGGTCGTTCCGGCAAGGTCCGCCCCGGTGTAGGTGCACCAGTTGCAGGCAATGCCCAGTATTTTAGGTTCGAAATCCATTCCCATCTCCTTTGGGTCAATATTCCATTAATCCTTCGATTTCCGCCATGACCTGGTCGTTGGTGAAGTGGCGGGTGAAGATCGCCGAGGCCGGGCAGCTGGCCGCGCAAAGCCCGCAGCCTTTGCAGAGGGCCTCGTTGATTTCGGACACGTGCTTTTCCTCATTGAACCCGGGCGCCCCGTAGGGGCAGACCCGCACGCAGTTCTGGCAGCCGCAGCAGGAGGCCGGATTGACGATGGCCGTGGCCGCCTCCAATTCCAGTTTGTCCTTGACCACGATGGTCAGGGCCTCGGCGGCCGCGCCGGTACCCTGGGCGACCGAGTCGGGGATGTCTTTCGGCCCCTGGCAGGCCCCGGCGATGAAGACGCCTTCGGTCATGGTGGAAAGGGGGGCCAGTTTCGGATGGCGTTCCATGAAAAATCCGTATTTGTCGGTGCTGAGATTGAAGAGCCGGGCCATCTCCTTGGCATCGGCCCGGGGCTTCATCGCCGGCGAAAGGACCACCATATCGACCGGGATTTTCGCGAAATGGCCCGTCAGGGTGTCGTCCACCTCGACGATGAGCTTGCCCTCGCAATCGGGATTGTCGGTCTTGTCGGTGACCCGGGCCGCCTTGCCGCGGATGAACTTCACGTCCTCTTCCACGAGCCTATTGTAGAACTCCTCGTACCCCTTGCCCGGCGCCCGCATGTCGATATAGAGCTGATAGACGTCGCCGTGGGTCTTTTCCTTCAAAAGATGGGCGAATTTCAGGGAATACATGCAGCAGACCCGGCTGCAGTACTCGCAGTGGTTCTTGTCCCGGCTGCCGATGCAATGGAGGATGGCGATGCTCTGCGGCTCCCGGCCGTCCCGCAGGACGACCTTGCCGCCCGTGGGACCGGCGGAATTGAAGAGCCGCTCGACCTCCAGGGCGTGGTAGACCCCGGGGAATTTCCCGTAGCCGTACTGGACCAAGGGGGCGACATCCATGAGGTCGTAGCCGGTGGCCACGATCACGGCGCCCACCTTGATTTCCCGGAAGCTGTCCGCCTGGTCGAAGGCGATGGCCGACTGGCCGCAGACCTTTTCGCAGAGCCGGCACTTCCCCTTCTTGAAATAGGTGCAGGCCTCCCGGTCGATGACCGGCTTCTGGGGAACGGCCTGGGGAAAGGGGATATAGATGGCCTTGCGCGGAGCCAGTCCTTCGTCCCATTCGGAGACGCCCTTTCCGGGGCACTTTTCCGTACAGGCCAGACAGGCGTTGCACTTGGCGTGGTCCACGTAGCGGGCCTTCTGCCGGATCTTCACGTCGAAATTGCCCACGAACCCCTTGACCTCGTCCACTTCGCAATAGGTCAGAAGCTCGATGCGCGGATTCTGGAGGACCGCATCCATCTTGGGGGTCAGGATGCAGGCCGAACAGTCCAGGGTGGGGAAGGTCTTGTCGAACTGGGCCATGTGGCCGCCCAGGGTGGAATTGCGCTCCACGAGATAGACCTTTTTCCCGGTCTCGGCCAGTTCCAGGGCGGCCTGGATCCCGGTGATCCCGCCGCCGACGATCATCACGTCGGAATTGACGTCGATGAAGCGGGGAGTCAGAGGCTGGAGAAGCCTTGCCCGGTAGACCGCGCCGTTGACCAGGGCCTTGGCCTTGGCCGTGGCTTCGTCCTCGTTTTCGGTGACCCAGGCGGCCTGTTCCCGGACATTGACGATGGAAAGCAGGTATTGGTTCAATCCCGCCGCGGCAATGACCTTCCGAAAGGTCTTTTCATGCATGAGCGGCGAACAGGCGGCGATGATGACCCTATCCAGGTTGTATTTTTTGATGTCGTTCTGAATCAACTCCTGCCCCGGCGTGGAGCACATGAACTTGTAGTCCCCGGCCACGACCACATCGGGCAAGGTCTTGGCAAACTCGGCCAGTTCGCTGACCCGGACGGTCTTGGCGATGTTCATCCCGCAGTGGCAGACAAAAACCCCGATCCTGCTCATAAAGACTCCTTATCCTCAAGGCTCTCGCAAACGAGTTCCGTCAAATCCTTGATCTTGATCCGGTCGTCGGCATTCAGGGTGCGGACGCTGTCCTCCAGCATGGCGATGCAGTAGGGGCAGGAGGTGGCCAGGACCGTCGCCCCGGTCGCCAGGGCTTCTTCTACCCGCAGGTCGCTCAGCCGCTCCCCCTTGGCGCGTTCCATCCAGAGTCCTCCTCCCCCGCCACCGCAGCACATGCTCTGCTCGCGGATCCGGTCCATCTCGACCAGTTCCACGCCGGGCAGGGCCTTGAGGATCTCCCGCGGCGCATCGTAGATGCCGCTGTGCCGGCCGAGGTAACAGGGATCATGGTAGGTGACCTTGAGGCCGCCGCGGTCTTTGGTGGGCCGGATTTTCTCCGATCGGAGCAGATCGGCCAAAAGCGCGCTGAAATGGATGACCTCGATATCCGTGCCATATTCCTGCTGGAAGGTGGCCAGGCAGTGGGGGGAGATGGTGAGAATCTTCTTGACGCCCGAGATCTTGAAAAGCTCCAGATTGTTCGTCTTGAACCGCTCGAAAAGATCGAAATCGCCGACTTTCCGGACACTCTCCCCGCAGCACTGGGCCTCGGCCCCCGGCAGGCCCCAACTCAGACCCGCCCGGTCGAGGAGCGCTGCGGACGCCTTGGCCACCTGGACATTCCGGGGATCGTAACAGACGGTGCAGCAGGTCCAATAGAGGTAGTCCATTCCGGCAGTGAAGAGGGGGTACTTCCCTGCGGCCCAGTCGTTCCTTTTTTCGGCATCGCCGGACCAGGGATTTCCCCGGGCCGCCAGACTCCCGGTGAATCCCCGCAGGCTCGTGGGAAGCATTCCGCCGCCGGCGTACATATTCCGGATCGACTTCACCAGATCGATGATTTCCACCCCCCGGGGGCAGCGATCGACACAAAACTTGCAGGTCGTGCAGCCCCACATCAGCTCCTCGATCCCTTCATAGCCCAGCTGGCTGAGCCGGATCAATTTGCGGATGCTGAACTCGGTGATCGGACTCCAGGGACAGGTCCCCGTGCAGGTCCCGCACTGATAGCATTTTTTGAACGCCTCGCCGCCCGCCTCGGCAATGGCCTGGGACATCTCAAGGTAAGGTGTAAGTGCCGTCGACATGTTCTTGCGTAGCTCCTTGTCTTTGGAATGACCGCTCGAAAGTTTTCATCCGCACTTTTGTCCGCTCCCCGGCATCCCCCCAGGCATATTCATCCGGAACGGCCTCGTTGCGACGGGAAAAAGGACAGAGTTCGGTAGGTGTAAAGTGAAACGGGACAATGATAACCATCATAATATATCAAATACGCGCTACCGATCCCTACGTCGCGGACCTGACCGCTCTGCGGGTGACTCAGGTGATGAAACAGGCACAATCACAGAGGAACGCTTGCGTATCGAAGTGAACAGGACCGGAATCATAGCTACACAGGGGTGCACGCATTTTCAACCGGCGCTGTTCAGGGCTTCAAAAGTCATCATTGCCTATTGGATTTTGTTCTCCCTGTCAAGGGTATTTTTCGGTGGCAACCTCCCCCCGGCCTTCCGTTTCCGGAAGTACAATTTGACCAGTTCCATGGCGACGGGCGAGACGAAGCAGAAGGGCGCCATGAGCAGCCAGTCGCCGGGTGTCAGAGGCACGGCGTCAAAGAAAGGTCGGATGAAGGGCACATAGGTGACCATCAGAACGAGCAGGAAGGAAGCGCCCGTCGCCCAGACCATCCACTTGTTGGAAAAAAGGCCCAAGGAAAAGACGCTGTGGTGTTCCGACCGGGCGGTAAAGGCCCGCAGCAGTTCCGAGGTGCAGAGGGTCACAAAGGCCATGGTCTGCGCCGCTTCGAGATGGCCGGGGAAACGCTGCATCCCCAGGATGAAGACCGAAAGGATGGCCGCGGCGTCTGCAATCGAGACCACGGCAATCCCGATGGCCATATTCGCATCGATCACCGGTTCTTTCGGAGGCCGGGGCGGTTCCTTCATGATGTCGGGTTCGCCTTTCTCCATCCCCAGGGCCAGGGCCGGGGCGCCGTCGGAAACCAAATTGAGCCAGAGCAGTTGAATGGGCTTCAAGGGAATGGGAAACCCCATCAGCATGGCACCGAAGACGATCAGGATCTCCCCGACGTTGCAGGCCAAAAGAAAATAGACGAACTTCCGGATGTTCGCATAGATGATTCGCCCTTGTTCGATCGCCGAGACGATGCTGGCAAAATTGTCGTCCGTCAGGACCATGTCCGCCGATTCCTTGGACACGTCGGTCCCGGTGATGCCCATGGCGATGCCGATATTCGCCCTTTTGAGGGCCGGCGCATCGTTCACGCCGTCGCCGGTCATGGCCACGATCTGACCGCCGGCCTTGAGGGCGTCGACGATCTTGGTCTTGTTTGCCGGCGAGACGCGGCAGCAGACATCGATCCTATGCGCCTGGGTCACAAGCGTCTCATCGCTCATCCGGTCGAGCTCGGCTCCGGTCAGGACCAGGCCGCCCGGCGTCAAGAGGCCGATCTCCCGGGCAATGGCCTCTGCGGTGTCCCGGTAGTCGCCGGTCACCATGATGCTCTTGAGCCCCGCCTCCTTGGCCAGTTTTACCGCGTCCTGCACCTCCGGCCGGGCGGGATCGATCATGCCGAGGAGGCCCACGAAGGTCAGCCCTTTTTCAATTTCCTCGGCGGTGCAGCTTTCCGCCTCGGGAGTGCAGGAGAGGGGCCGATAGGCAATGCCCAGCACCCGGAGGGCCGCGCTTGCCATATCGTGGTTCTGGGCCAGGATCTCCGCGCGCCGTTCCTCGGTCAGGGCGATGGGGAGGCCGTTTTCCAGCAGATGGCTACAGAGACTCAGGATGATGTCGGGCGCTCCCTTGACGCAGGCGATGACGGGCGCGCCGGGAAGGCCGGCCGCGGGAAACCGGACATCGGTGCCATCGTTGCGGTGGATGGTGGTCATCCGCTTCCGCTCCGAATCGAAGGGAATCTCCTGGGTTCGCGGATAGGCGTTTTCTATCTCTTCCCGATGGAAGCCGGCCTTGGCGGCCGCGACGACCAGGGCGCCCTCGGTTGGATCGCCGTGGATATGCCAGGGGCGCTCCCCCGTGTCCACCGCCTTTTGCTCCAGGAAGGCATCGTTGCATAAAAGAGCGCTCAGCAGGAGGGCGGAAACATCCGGCTCCTGAAGCGCAGCGAAGGGCTTGCCCTCCAGGAAAAACTCTCCCGTCGGGATGTACCCCTGGCCGGTGACCTGAAACCGCTTTTTCCCCGCCCATCCCTGTAGCACGGTCATCTTGTTCTGCGTCAGGGTCCCCGTTTTGTCGGAGCAGATCACCGTGGTGCAGCCCAGGGTCTCCACGGCCGGCAGCTTGCGGATCAGCGCATGGCGCTTGATCATCTGCTGCATCCCGAGGGCGAGACAGATGGTCACGATCGCCGGGAGCCCTTCCGGCACGGCGGCAATGGCGAGGCTGACCGCAGTCATGAAGAGATTGATGATGTCCTTCTTTTCGGTCGCGAGGTATTGGAAGAGCCCGGTGTCGAAGATGCCCGCCAGATGCGTATCTCGAAAGAGGCCGTAAACAAGAACGATGCCGCAGATGGCCAGGCATGCCGAACCGAGGATCTTCCCCATCTGCGCCAGTTTCTTCTGGAGGGGGGTATCCTCTGTCTCGTAGGATTGGAGCATCTCCGCAATGAGGCCGATCTGGGTGTGCATTCCCGTGGCGGCCACGATTCCCCTGCCCCGTCCGTAGCTGATCAGGGTGCTCATAAAGGCGGTGTTCATCCGGTCGCCGAGCGGGATTTCCTTGTCCAACACGATCACCGCGTTTTTCTCCACCGGCAGCGACTCTCCCGTCAGCGAGGCCTCCTCGATCTTGAGATTGACGCTTTCGACGAGACGCATATCGGCAGGGACAAAATTTCCGGCTTCCAGAAGAACGAGGTCGCCGACGACCAACTCCCGGGCAGGCACCGTGAAGTGATTCCCGCCGCGGATCACCTGGACATTGGGGGTGGCCATCTTTCTTAAGGCCGCGATCGCCTTCTCGGCCTTCGCTTCCTGGATCACCCCGACGATGGAATTGAGAGCGACGATAATCATGATGGCGATGGAATCGATATATTCGCCCAAAAGCAGGGAGACGACGGCGGCAACGATCAGAATGATGACGAGAAAATTGTTGAACTGGGCAAGGAGCATTTGAAAAAAACCGGGACGGGACTTTTCCTGGAGTTCGTTGTAACCGTATTGCGTCAGCCGGGCGGCCGCCTCGGCCTGGGAAAGCCCCTGGTCGAGGTGCGACTTCACTCCCTCGACGACTTCGTCGATCGATTTGCTATGGCACTCCTTGTCCACCATCTGCCGCTCCTTTCTGCACGGTTTTTGAGAAACTCCTTGGGAATGGGCTGCCTTATGCTGATGAACTCAAAGTAAAACGATGCATTTCGTGGGACATTTTTCGCTGACCGCATCACAAGGGCCGACACTTTTAGTGTAATCGATGGCGGCCAGATTGTCCACCACGGAAAAGGCCTCCGGCGCCTGCTTGACGCAGAGTTTGCAGCCGATGCAACCGACGGCACAAATTTTCCGCACCGCAGCCCCCGTATCCCGGGAAGAGCAGGCGACCACCAGCGGAACGGAGGCGGGACGCAGGGAGATAATCTTCCGGGGGCAGGCGGCGATGCAGTTGCCGCAGGCGGTGCACTTGGCGGCATCGATGACGGGCAGCCCGGCCTCCATCCGGATCGCAGCGAAGGGACATGAGACATGGCAGTCGCCACGGCCTAGACAGCCGTAACTACAGGCAAGCCCCCCGCCATCGACCAGGCTGACGGCAAGACAGGTTTCCACGCCCCGGTAATGTCCCTTGGGTTTGCGCTGTTCGACCGTGGCGCCGCAGTGCACGGCGGCCACTTTCCTGTCGTCCATGGCCAGGGCCTCGACGCCCATGATCGCCGCCAGAGCCTCGGCCACCTTCGTTCCCCCGGCCGTGCAGGCGTTGGGCCGCGCTTCGCCGAGAACCAGCTTTTCCGAATAGTCCCGACAACCCGCCAAACCGCAGGCCCCGCAGTTCGCACCGGGCAAAACGGCCAGGACCTGACCGATCCGCGGATCCTCCTCGACATGAAAATAACCCGCCGCGAAACCGAGCAACCCGGCAAAGACGAGTCCCATGAGCCCCAGAACCACTATGGCAATCAGTATCAGCATGATCTGTCCCACCCCGCCCGCGTACGCAAAACCCGCAAGGTCTGTTGGTCTCTCTAGAGGCCGAACATCCCGGTGAATCCTAAAAAGGCCAGGGACATGAAGGCCGCCGTGATGAAGGCGATCGGATACCCCTTGAACCAGCGGGGTATCGGCGCCGGGGCCATCCGCTCCCGGATATAGGCAAACAGAATGATCGCCAGGGAAAAACCGGCAGAGACGCCGACCGAATAGACAAGGGCCTCGATAAAATTGAACTGGTAATCGATGGCCAGAAAAGCCACCCCCAGGATGGCGCAATTCGTGGTGATCAAGGGGAGATAAATCCCCATCGCCCGATAGAGGGTGGGAATCATCTTCTTGAGGTAGAGCTCCTCCAACTGAACGAGAGAAGCGATGGTCAGGATGAAAACCGCCGTCCGGAGAAATTCCAGATGGAAGGGCACCAGGATGAAATGATAGAGGATCCAGGATGCCGCCGAGGAGATGGTCATGACAAAGACCACGGCAAGACTCATCCCCACCGAAGTAGAAATCTTTGTCGAAACGCCAAAAAACGAGCAAAGGGCCAGAAAACGGATCAACAGGATGTTGTTGATCAGCAAAGCTGCGAAAAAGATTCCGAAGAGTTTCATAGGATCGACCTTTTAAGAGCCCTCAGAGAGCCTTCTTTTCCAGGCGGTTCACCAAAGCCATCAGGCAGCCGATGGTGATAAAAGCGCCGGGAGGTAAAATCATGATTGTCGCTGCGAGTCCTTCGTCGAAAAGCGCGCTGCCGAAAAGGGAACCCGTGCCCAAGAGCTCCCGGATGGCACCGATGCTGACCAGGGCGATGGTGAATCCCGCGCTCATGCCCGCTCCATCCAAAAGAGAGTTGAAGACGGGATTTTTGTAAGCAAAGGCCTCGGCCCGGCCGAGGATGATGCAGTTCACAACGATCAGGGGGACGAAGACCCCCAGGGCCTGGTAGAGTTCCGGAGCATAGGCCTGCATCACATAATCGGTGATCGTCACGAAGGTCGAGATGATGACGATAAAGATGGGGATACGAATCGCATCGGGCGTCACCTTCCGGATCATGGCCACGACGAGGTTCGAACTCATGAGAACAAAGGCCACGGCGAGGCTCATCCCCAGTGCGTTGATCGCCGTGCTGGAGACCGCCAGGACCGGGCAAAGGCCGATCATCAGCCGCAGAACGGGATTTTCCCGGAGGATCCCCTGATTGAAATCCTTCCAAAGGTTCACGGCTTCCCCCTTTCGTAGAGTTCGGCATTTCTGAGGACCTCTTTGACCCCCTCGCAGACCGCGCGCGTGGAGATCGTGGCTCCCGTGATGGCGTCAATGTCCTTTTTGGGCTCGAAGGCGTCCCGCACGCCCTTGCCGATGAATTGCGCGAGGAACTTCGGTTTCAGCATGTTGGTCCCCAGGCCCGGTGTTTCCCGCTGGCTCAAGATCTTCATGCCCGTGAGGTGCAGATCGGGATCGACGCCGACGAGCATCTCGATCTCTCCCGCGTAGCCGCGCGGCGCGACTTTCACCGCCAAACCGACCCGCGCTCCCTTCCTGATCCCTTCGTAGATCGGGACCTTCACCCCCGGAACGGAGACGGCCCTGAAGGTCTCGGCGCCGGGCAGAACCTCGCGCAAGGAGGTCGCGAAGGAGGCTTTCGCGTTCGCCTCGATGACCGGCCCCGTCAGGAGAAAGACATAGGCCAAAAGCCCCGCGGAAAGGGCGCAGAACAGGGCGAGCGTCAGTCCCAATTTGACGATCTTACCCATTTTTCTTCACCCCGCCGAAAAGCCGCGGCCGCACGGTGGCATCGATCACCGGCGTCAGCATGTTCATGATGAGGATCGCATAGTTGACCCCTTCCGGAAAACCGCCGTAAAGCCGGATCAGGACGGTCATGGTCCCGCAGCCGAGACCGAAGATGAACCGTCCCTTCGTCGTCACCGGCGCGGTCACGTAGTCGGTGGCCATGAAAAAGGCCCCCAGGAGCAGCCCGCCGGAAAGGCAATGGAAGAACGGATCCTGTCCGAGCAGGAGCGTAAGGACGGCGACGGTGCCGATATAGGCGACCGGGATCGGCCAGTCGATGATCCTTTTCCAGAAGAGGATCCCCGCCCCGATCAGGATCATCAGGGCCAACGTTTCG